>JAGRMK010000117.1 GCA_020441345.1 Paracoccaceae bacterium | reverse complement strand
CTGCACCTTCTACGGCACGGCCAATACCAACCAGATGCTGATGGAGTTCATGGGCCTGCACCTGCCGGGCGCGGCCTTTGTCAACCCGGGCACCGAGCTGCGCGACGCGCTGACCCGTGAGGCCGTGACCCGCGCGGCGGGCATCACCCATCTGGGCGACGACTGGCGCCCGGCGGGCCACGTGCTGAATGAAAAGGCCTTCGTCAACGGCATCGTCGGACTGATGGCCACCGGCGGCTCGACCAACCTGGTGCTACACCTGCCCGCAATGGCCCATGCCGCGGGGATCCAGCTGGACCTCGAGGATTTCGAAGCCATCGCCCAGGCCGTGCCACTGATGGCCAAGGTCTATCCGAACGGGCTGGCCGATGTGAACCATTTCCACGCGGCGGGCGGCATCGGCTTTCTGATCGGCCGTTTGCTGGACGCGGGCCTGCTGCACGATGACGTGGAAACCGTCGCCGGCACGGGCCTGTGGCGCTATGCCCAGGAACCCCGGCTGATCGACGGCGCGCTGACCTGGGTCGATGGCCCGCGCGACAGCCTCAACGACAAGATCCTGCGCACGCCTGCCGATCCGTTCCAGCCGCATGGCGGGCTGACGCAATTGACCGGCAATCTGGGACGCGGCGTGATCAAGACCTCGGCGGTCGATCCCGCACGCCACGTGATCGAGGCCCCGGCCCGCGTCTTCACCGACCAGGAGCAGGTCAAGACGGCCTTCCGCGCCGGCGAGTTCACCACCGACACCGTGGTTGTCGTGCGCTTCCAGGGACCGCGCGCCAATGGCATGCCCGAACTTCACAGCCTGACGCCGATCCTCGCGGTGCTGCAAGATCGCGGGCTCAAGGTGGCACTGGTCACCGATGGCCGCATGTCGGGCGCGTCCGGCAAGGTTCCGGCGGCTATCCATCTCGCACCCGAGGCCGCGGCCGGTGGGCCGCTGGCCTGCGTGCAGGACGGCGATCTGATCCGGCTCGACGCCACCACCGGCACGCTCTCGGTGCTCAGCGAAGGGTTCGACACCCGCACGCCGCAAACCATGGATCTCGACGCCAACAACTGGGGCTGCGGACGCGAGCTTTTCGCGCGGCTGCGCGGCCAGGCTTCGGATTCCTCGCGCGGTGCCTCGATCCTGTTTTGACCGTCTTTACTCTGGAAATATCCTCGGGCGGGGTCCGGGGAGGGTGGAAAACCCTCCCCGGCGGGGTGTGGGGCTGGCCCCACCGGTCCGAAGGGGCTCGATGCCCCTGAGGGCCGCCCCACCAAAGACGCAACCAAAGACCGTCACCAGAGCCCCATCACAACCCCGCGCATCAGCCCCCTACCCCAATCCGGGCGTGAACCGGCGCTCCAGCCAGCGGAATCCCAACGCGATCGCCCCGGCGATTGCCATATAGACCAGCGCCAGCAACAGCAGCGGCTCGTAGATGATGAAGGTATCCTGCCGCACGCGGCTGGCGACCGAATAGATCTCGATCACCGTGATCGTCGCGACCAGCGGCGTCGCCTTCAGTTGCAGGACCGTCTCGCCGCCCAGCGTGGGCAGCGCGCGGGCCAGCGCCTGCGGCAGCCAGATGCGGCGGAACACGGCGAACCGGCCAAGGCCAAAGGCGCGCGCCGCTTCCAATTGCCCGTGCGGCACCGATTTGAACGCGCCGCGCATCACCTCGCCCTCGTATCCCGCGTAGCTCAGGCTCAGCGCCAGCAGCGCATAGGGCCAGGCCTGGCGAAGATAGGGCCATAGCTCGGATTGCCGGATCGCCGGGAATTGCGGGAACAGACTGCCGAGCCCGAAATAGATCAGCCAGATCTGCAACAGCAGCGGCGTGCCCCGGATCACCGTGCAGAACCAGCGCGCGGGTGCCGCCAGCCAGACCGGCCCCGCCGCTTGCGCCAGCCCCAGCGGCAACGCCATCGCGAATCCGATCACCAGCGACAGGCCCAGCAGCCAGAGCGTGCGCCAAAGCCCCTCCAGCCCCAGACCGGCATAGCGCGGAATCCAGTCCCAGCGCATCGTCAGCGCCGCCCAGACGCACAGTCCCAGCGCCAGCGCAATCAGCCCGATACGGTGCGGCTGCCAGAAATCGCGCATCACGCTCGCGCCCCCGCCTGCCCGCGCCGGAACCGGGCTTCGATCCAGCCGAATATCCGCCCCGAGACCAGCGTCATGATCAGATAGAGCGCGCCTGCCGCCAGGAAGAAGGTGAAATAGGCCCGTGTCGAGCCCGCCGCCTGTCGGGTTTCCAGGGTCAGTTCGGAAAAGCCGACGATCGCCAGCAGCGCGGTGTCCTTGGTGGCAATCAGCCACAGGTTCGACAGGCCCGGCAAGGCCAGCGGCAACATCGCCGGAGCGGTCACCCGGCGAAACGTCTGGAACCGCGTCATGCCATAGGCACGCGCCGCCTCAAGCTGACCGCGCGGCACCGATTGAATGGCACCGCGCAGCACTTCAGTAGCATAGGCGCCTTGCACCACACCCAGCACACCGATCCCGGCGGCAAGACCGGAAATCTCGACCGGGCGATAGCCAAACGCCCGCAGCGCCTGGTTCAGCAGATCGGTTCCTGCGTAATACAGGATCAGGATCAGGATCAGTTCGGGCACCGCGCGCACCACGGTCGTGTAGACCGCCAGCAAATCGCGGGTCACGGGTCCGCCACCCAGTTTTCCCAGCGCCCCGCCGATGCCGATCAGGCACCCCAGCGCAAAAGCTCCCAGCGCGATGATCAGCGAATTCATCGCCCCGCGCAACAGATTGCCGCCCCAGCCCGGAGGTTCGAGCGACAAAAGCGTGACCGAGGTCTCAAGCCCCGGCCACAGCGAATAGAGCCAGTCGAGCAAGCTTACTGGCCGTAGATCGATGTCGCGAAATAACGCGCCGTGATCTCATCATAGGTGCCGTCGGCGATGATCGCGGCAATACCGGCGTTCAGCGCCTCGCGCAGGGCATCATCACCCTTGCGCACCCCCGCGCCGACGCCCGAGCCCAGGATCGCCTCGTCCATCGCCACGGTGCCCTTCAGCTCGCAGCAGGCGCCTGCATCGGTGTTCAGGAAATCATCCATCGCCAGACTGTCGGCTTGGGTCGCGTCGATCCGGCCCGATGCAAGATCCTGATTGGCCTCGTCCTGGGTCTGGTAGGTGCGCAACTCGCTACCCGCCTCGAAATAGGTCTGTGCATAGGTCTGGTGGATGGTCGAAACCTGCACACCCAGCACCATGCCCGCCAGCCCTTCGGGTGTCGCGTCCATCTCCATGTCGCGCTGCCCGACGATCACCGTGGGCGTGTTGTAATACGGGTCCGAGAAATCGATGGTTTGCAGGCGGTCCTCGGTGATCGACATCGACGCCATGATCGTGTCGATCCGCCCCGAGACCAGCGCCGGGATGATCCCGTCCCAGGCCGTCGGCGTCAATTCGCAGTCCAGCTCGGCCGCAGCGCAGACCGCGCCGATGATCTCGATTTCCCAGCCAACCCAATTGCCCGCCGCATCGGGCGCGGCGAAGGGCGGATAGGGTTCGGCGGCGATGCCCACGCGGACCACATCGGCGCTGGCGGCTCCGGCGCAAAGGGCAAGGGTGGCACACCCGGCAAGGAACAGTGATTTCATTTTACGCTCTCCTGTTGTTGTGGCGCTGGGTTTGCGCCCGGTTTTGGCACAGCCTAAGCACAGTCGCCCGGCTTTGCACGCCTTGTTTGTCCTTGTAGAAGGGCAAAACCCGAGTAATTATGCAAGTGTATAATTTAGCGGCAGGACCACAATGACCTATGGTGCAGAAAATCGTTCGAAATCGCTGGCGCAGGTGATCATGCGCGCGCCCGGCGCGGCGCTGGCCGCCGCAGACCCTGTGCGCTGGCATTATGGCCCGCAATTCGATGCGGCGCGGGCTGCGGTTCAGCATGGCGACTTGACCCGCATCATTGAGGCCTCGGGTGCGCGCATCCACTGGTTGACGCCGCAGGATGCGCCCGACGACGGGCTCGCCGACGCGATGTTCGTGCAGGATCCGTCCTTCGTCACCCGCGCCGGGGCCGTCGTGCTGAACATGGGCAAGGCGCTGCGGCGGGGCGAAGCCGATCTGCATGCCGCCGCCTATGAGGCGCTTGGCGTGCCGGTGATCGGGCGGTTGACCGGCGCCGCGACGGTCGAATCCGGCGATTGCGTCTGGATCGACCCGGACACGCTGGCAATCGGGCGCGGCGCGCGCAGCAACCAGCAAGGCATTGACGCAGTTGCCGAAATCCTGGCCCCGCACGGGATTCGCGTGCAGGCCTACGATCTGCCCTACTGGACCGGGCCAGAGGCCTGCCTGCATCTGATGTCGCTGATTTCGCCGCTGGCGCCGAAGATGGCGCTGATCCATGCGCCGCTGTTGCCCTATGCGCTCTGGGCCGATCTGCGGGCACGCGGCTGGACGCTGCTGCACGCCCCGGAAGACGAGTTCCACGCCTCGAACGGCCTCAGTTTGAATGTGCTGATGCTCTCGCCGCGGGATGTTGTGATGGTCGACGGGTTTCCGAAGACCCGCGCGCTGATGGAAACGCAAGGCTGCCGGGTGCAGGTGTTCGCAGGCGACGCGCTCTGCATCGCCTGCGAGGGGGGGCCGACCTGCCTGACGCGCCCGGTTTTGCGGGCATGAGCGCGCGTCGCCCGTTCATCCGCGCGGGCGAGGAAACGCGCCGCGCGGCGCTGATCGAGGCCACGCTCGACCTGATCGCCGAGGGCGGGCCACAGGCGGCGACGGTCCGCGCCATCGCCCTCAGGGCCGGTGTCACGCCCGGCCTGATCCGGCACTACTTCGCCACCAAGGAAGAGTTGATCGCCGCCGCGCATGAGACGCTGATGACCGGCTTGACCGACGCCAGCGCGGCCGCCCTTGATTCCCTGCCCGACGATCCCCTGGGCCGGCTGGCCGGGTTCGTAACCAACGCGGTATCGCCGCCGGTCACCGACCCGCGCAGTGTGGCGCTCTGGGCCGCGTCGATGCAACTGGTGCCGCGCGACCCGGTGATGCGGGCGGTGCACGAGGCGACCTATCTGGGGTTCCGCGACCGGTTGGAGGCGATGATCGCCGATGCCCTGCGCGCCGCCGACCGCCCCGCGACCGAGGCGCGGGCATTGGCCATCGCCGGGAACGCGCTGCTCGACGGGCTCTGGATCGAGGCTGGCGCATTGCCTGACCATTTTGCGGACGGCGAATTGAAATCTATCGCAATCAAGGCGTTCTCGCACCTTCTTGAACTGAAACTCCCAGAGGTCTGAAATGAAATACGCTGCTGTCACCGCGCAACTTGCGGGGCTGGGATCCGACAAATGGGTGCTTCACGACGCCGCGAAAAAGCGCGCCGCGGCGGGGCACCGGATCCTCAATCTGACCATTGGCGAACCCGACGTGCCGACACCGGTCGAGCTGATCGACGCGGCTTGCGCGGCGATGCAGGCCGGGCGCACCGGCTATTCCAACGGCCGCGGCGAGCCTGCGCTGCTGCGCGCGC
This sequence comes from Paracoccaceae bacterium, assembly GCA_020441345.1. Lineage (GTDB taxonomy): Bacteria > Pseudomonadota > Alphaproteobacteria > Rhodobacterales > Rhodobacteraceae > Pararhodobacter. The sequence continues at coordinate 3,226 of JAGRMK010000117.1, read as the reverse complement.
TGTCCGCGCGCTACACGCATCGCCTGGATCGCCCGATCGGCATCGACCGGTTCCTCTGCCTGCCCGGCACGCAGACCTCGCTGTATCTGGTGCTGCGCGCGCTGTGCGATCCGGGGTGCGAGGTGGTGCTGGGCGACCCGATGTATGCCACGTACGAGGGGTTGATCCGCGCTTCGGGCGCACGCCCCGTGCCGGTGCCCTTGCGCCCCGAAACCGGGTTCCGGCTGCGGGCACAGGATGTCGAGGCGGCGATCACCCCGGCCACGCGGGTGCTGTTTCTGAACACCCCGCACAACCCGACGGGTGCGATCCTGCGCCCCGAGGATCTGCGCGCGCTGGGTGACGTGGCACGAAAGCACGATCTGTGGATCCTGTCCGACGAAGTATACGGCGACCTGACCCATGACAACCGCCCCTTCACCTCGGCGTTGGCCGATCCCGCGTTCGAGGATCGCACGATCGTCACCGCGTCGATCTCGAAAAGCCATGCGGCGCCTGGGTTCCGGTCGGGCTGGGCGGTCGGTCCGGCCGCGTTCTGCGCCCGCGCCCTGCCGCTGTCGGAAACCATGCTGTTCGGCTCGCAGCCCTTCATCGCCGACATGACAGCGCAAGCGATCAGCGCACCGCCCGATCTGGCCCGCGCGATGGCCGCGCGGATGGCCAACCGGGCCCGAATCATCCGCGATGCGCTCGATGGTGTGGCCGGGATGCACGTCAGCCTGCCCGAGGCCGGAATGTTCGCCTTGATCGATATTCGGGCAATCTCGGGCGATTCGGTTGCTTTTGCCCTCAAGCTGTTGGAAACCGTCAATGTCGCGGTGATGCCCGGCGCGTCCTTTGGCGCGGCGCTCGAGGGATGGCTGCGTGTGGCGCTGAACGCGTCCGACGAAGAGACCGCGGACGCCTGCGCCCGCATCCGTAGTTTTGCCGAGGGGCACGCAACATGAAGACCGTCGCTCAAGCCCTTGTGGAATGGTTGAAATCCATGGGGGTCGATGTCGTGTTCGGGATCCCCGGCGTGCATACGGTCGAGTTGTATCGCGCCTTGCCCGGATCCGGGATCCGGCATGTCACCCCCAGGCACGAGGCCGGCGCGGGGTTCATGGCAGACGGGTATGCGCGGGCGTCGGGCCGGTTTGGTGTGGCGCTGGTGATCACTGGCCCAGGCGTGACCAATATCCTGACCCCGATGGCCCAGGCCCGTGCCGATTCGGTGCCGATGCTGGTGATCTCGGGCGTCAACCGGCGCGAGACCCTGGGCCGCGGGCTGGGCTATCTGCACGAATTGCCCGACCAGCGTGCGCTGACCCGCGTGCTGGGCCCGTCGCTGCATCTGGAAGACCCAAAGGCGTTGCCAGGGTTGCTGGCCCAGGCCGGGCGCGCGTTGACCACCGGGCGTGGCGGTCCGGTGCACGTGCAGATCCCCATCGACCTTATGGCGGCGCCCGCGCCCGGTGCCGTTGCGCTCGCCGCGCCCGCGCCCGGACTACCCGACCCGGCCAAGGCCCTGGCCCGAATCCGTGCCGCGAAAGCGCCGGTGATTGTGGCCGGCGGCGGGTGCCGCAAGGCGGGGGCCGAGTTGCGCACCCTCGCCGAAGCAATGGGCGCGCCGGTGATTCTGACCGCCAATGCGCGCGGCTTGATGCACGATCATCCGCTGGCAATTCCCGCCAGCCCCAGTTTGAACCCGGTGCGCAAACTGGTTCGCGAGGCCGATCTGGTGCTGGTCGCCGGGTCGGAACTTGGGCCCACGGATTTCGACATGTATGGCACCGGAGCCTTTGAAATCGCACAACAACGTCTGATCCGCATCGACATCGACGGTGCGCAGCTGGCGCGACACAATGCGGCGCTGACGCTACAGGCCGATGTGGCGTCGATGCTGCCAAAACTCGCCCCGCCGCGCCCCGCCGATGGCGGACCAGAGCGCGCCGCCGAAACCAGAGCCTCCGCATTCGCCGATCTGACCGATGCCTATCGTGCCGAGGTCACATTGCTCGAGGCCCTGCGCACGGCGATCCCCGGGGCAATCATGGTCGGCGATTCGACGCAAACGATCTATGCCGGCAACCTTTATTACAGCCACGACCTTCCGGGGGGCTGGTTCAACGCCGCGACCGGCTATGGCGCGCTTGGTTTTGCAACGGGTGCGGCGATCGGCGCCGCGCTGGCCGAACCCGACCGTCGCGTTTTGTGCCTGTCGGGGGATGGCGGCATGATGTTCCATCCCGGCGAATTGCGCACCGCGCTGGATGAAGATCTCGATGTGACCTTTGTCGTCTTCAACAACCACGGCTTTGGCGAGATCGCGCAATCCATGCTCGACGCCGGCGCCGAGGTTCTGGGGTGCACGCCGTCCCCACCGGACCTGGAGGCCTTGGCCAAGGCCTCGGGCCTGCGCTATGACATTTGTTCGGATTCAGAGCTGCCGGCTCTGGTTGCCAGTGGAAAAGGTCCGCGCCTGATCGAGGTTCCCCGCAAGAAAGTGCAGGATTTCCGCTGATTAGCGGAACCTCGTAATGTCAGACCAAATAATGCCTGACATTTTTGCCTTGGGCGTATCTAGCCTGACCCACGGCCTGCTCCACAAAATGAAGCGCCCCGGCGAAAGCCCGCCGGGGCGCAAAATGTCAGATTTTCAAGGTTTGAGATCAGCCTGCGGATGAAGCGTTCTGAGCCTTGGTGTCGGTATAGATCAGCAACGGATGCGCCCCGGACGTTACCGCCTCTTCGTTGACCACGACCTCTTCGATATTCTCCAGACCCGGCAAGTCGAACATCGTGTCGAGCAGAATATCTTCCATGATCGAACGCAATCCACGCGCGCCGGTCTTGCGCGCGATGGCCCGGCGGGCAATGGCCCGCAGCGCATCGTCGGTGAACGTCAGCTCGGCTCCTTCGATCTCGAACAGGCGCTGATACTGCTTGACCAGCGCGTTCTTGGGCTCGGACAGGATCGTCACCAGCGCATCTTCGTCCAGGTCGGTCAACGTGGCGATCACCGGCAGACGGCCGACGAACTCGGGGATAAGGCCGAATTTCAGCAGATCCTCGGGTTCCAGTTGCACCAGGGATTCACCGATCGTGCGGTTGCTGTCGTCCTTGACATCCGCACCAAAGCCGATCGCGGTGCCCTTGTTGCGCATCGAGATGATCTTTTCGAGCCCGGCAAATGCGCCGCCGCAGATGAACAGGATATTGGTCGTGTCCACCTGCAGGAACTCCT
>JAGRMK010000116.1:12393-16939 GCA_020441345.1 Paracoccaceae bacterium | reverse complement strand
TCGAGTCCTCTCCTGGGCACCATATCAAAAATGAAAACCCCCGCAAAGTCAATGACTTGCGGGGGTTTTCATTTGTCCGGCCGGGCAATGGCCGGGTGGCGGATGTGGTGTGCCCCGTCGGGCCACCGGGCGTTGGGTGGTAGCAATACGCATGCGCTTCTGTATCGTTGTCCCTGCTGCGTGCGGCGTGCCGGCAACGCGCATTCCGGCCGCGCCGGTGCCGAACAGAGGATGACACAATGCCCGATTACAAACCGGTGTTTCCCCATTTGATCGACTCGGAGCAGGTCGTGGCCTCGGTCGCGCCGCGCCCGATGGGCAAGACGACCGACGAATCCCGCGCCGCACAGGCCGCCGCGACCGGCGGTGAGCCGACCGTGGACTTCGAGGGGCGCACCAACCCCTATATTGACTATCAGAGCATCGACCTGTTGCTGTCGCTTCAGCATCCACGCAGCCAAGGCTACGACGAGATGTGCTTTTTCGTCATGGGACAGGTCAAGGAACTGCTGTTCCGCGGGTTGCATTTCGAGCTGTTCAACGCCCGCGCCCAGATCCGCGACGGCGAGATCGCCAACGCGCTGATCATCCTTGGGCGCGCCGGGCAGTATGTCGACTATATCGGGGATTCCTGGAACATCCTGTCCACGATCACGACCGAGGGGTTCAATGAATTCCGTGATCACCTGTCGACGGCATCGGGGCAGTTGTCGTTCATGTATCGGCATGTCGAGTTCATACTGGGCAACAAGAACAGGCGCCTGGCAGCGGCGCATCGCAACGTGCCGCATGTCTGGCCGGCGATGGAAGAGGCGCTGAACGCGCCCAGCCTTTACGACGCAGTCATCGCGCAACTGCACAGGGCCGGGTTCGAAGTTGACGGACGGGCGCTGGAGCGCGACTGGTCGGAGCCCTATCGCTCCGACGCATCGGTGCGCACCGCCTGGCTACGGGTCTATCAGACCCCCACGGCTGACAATCTGCTGTATCGCCTTGCCGAGACCCTCATTGCGCTGGATGAAAAGATCTCGCTGTATCGCTGGCGACACTTCACCTCAGTGCACAAGATCATCGGTTTCAAACCGGGGACCGGCGGTTCGGCGGGCGTCGGCTGGCTGCGGGCCGTGACCGAGCACAGATTCTTTCCAGAGCTGTGGGAGATCCGCAACGATCTCTGACGGTGTCGGCGTGGCGGTCAGTTGATCACCCGTTCCGCCACCCGCATGCCATCCGCCAGACCCGACGAGGGATAAAGGACCACACGCGCGCCCTCGGACAACCCGTCGAGAACCTGCGCTTCGATCCCGTTGTCGGGACCAATTTGCACCATGCGCAGCGACGCGGCGCCGTCTTCGACAACAAAGGTGGCCCAGCGTTCGCGATGCCGAAACAGGGCGCTTGACGGCACGATCACGGTGTCGCGCCCCTCCCAGACCACGATGCGCGTTTCCACCCGGAAGCCGTGGCCCAGACCGGTATACTCCGTCGCGGGGCTGGTGAAATCGATGATCGTGTTGACGCGCTGTTCCTCGACGCCCAGCGCCGAGAACTGCGTGACGCCGAACGGATCGACCCGCGTGACCTCTCCGGCCAGGTCGTTCGCGCCGCCCCAGTCGGTGACGATGACCGCGTCCCCCGGCGAGACCCGCACCGCGTCGGTTGACAGCAGCTCGACCACGATTTCCAGATCCCCTGCGACATCGCCGATTTCCATGATCGGGGCACCGGCGGGCAGGGTCGTTTCGCTTTGCTGGATCAACCTGAGAATACGTCCGTCGGCGGGGGCGAACAGCGGGATATCCTGGGGCGAGATGCCACCGATCGCGGCACCGAGCCCCTGGTCGTCGAACCCGATCAGCAGCGCCTGGGCATTCGCGATCTCGGCTTCGCGCATGGCGATGGCGGCTTCGGCGGTATCGACATTGGCGTGCGCCACCCGCGCAGACTGCCGGGCGCGGTCCAGCGCGACATCGGTGCTCACGCCGCGTTCAACAAGCTGGATGGTGCGTTCCAGCTCGCTTTGCGACAGGTCGCGATTGGCCAAGGCCGCGTTGAGATCGGCCTGTGCCACGCGCAGGGCGGCGCGCGCGGCATTGACGGCAGCCTCGGCCTGTTCCCGGGTTCGCACATCCAGCGCTGCCGGGTTGGTCGGCCGCATATGCGCCACCACGGTTTGCCCCCGCACCACCTCGGCGCCTGGTTGAACGCGAACGCGCAACAACTGTCCGGCAACCGGGGTGGAGACGACATAGGCATCGCGCACGCGGGTGCGCCCCTCTTCGTCGATCGTCAGGCGCATCGTGCCCCGCGTGACCTGCCCCATGTCCACCAGCATCGGCTGCGGCCAGAAGGCGACCGTCAGCGCGCCAGCGATCAACGCGACGGTCACGGTGGTCAATATGGCTCTGGATCGTTTCCGAGCTTTGGCCATGGCGGTCACTCCCTTGTTTTCAGTGCCGAGACCAGATCGGCCCGGTCGATATCGCGTTTTACCAGCCACCCTGAGACAACCGCGGCGCCGGTCACGAACAGCGCCGCGAAGCCATAGCTTTCGGGGCTGAAAATGGCCGGGATCTGATAGAGTTCGGTGGAAAACCCGGCGGCGATGCCAAACGACAGGTAGTAGCCCAGCACCGAGCCGACGGGCAGCGCGACCAGGGTTACCACCGCCAGTTCGCCCAGCAGCACAAAGGCCACCTCGCCCTTGGTGAAGCCGATGACCCGCAGACTGGCCAGATCGCGCGCCCGTTCGGCATAGGCGATGCGCGCGGCGTTATAAACGATGCCGAAGGTAATGATGAAGGCAATCGCCCCCATGACATAGCGCATCGCCCCGGCGCCGGTGTCCATCAACGTCTTGAAAGCAATCTCGGCGTCGGATTTCAGACTGACACCGGCCACCGTTGGCATGTCGGCCAAGGCGGCGAAGATGTTGGATGCGTGGTTCTGGTCGATCGTCAGATAGGCGCCCGATACCCGGTTGGGTTCGCGTAGCACCCGGTTCAGCGCGGTCAGGTCCATATAGGCCGGCGACCCCAGCAGGCTTTGTGCCACGCGGGTCACGGGCACATCCAGCACCGGCTGGCGGCCCTCGCGGACCTCCAGCGTCACGGTATCCCCGGCGTGCAGATCCAGGATATCGGCCAGCCCGCTTGACAGAACGATCCCGGTTTCGGGCATGACGATATCGGCCATGTCGGCATCGACGGCACGCATCAGCCGGGCGTTCGGGATCAATCCGGTGACCGCGCCTTGATGCGTGCGCAGGCCATTGCGCAGCACCACGGGCACATGGCGCACCGGCTCGACAAGGGTGACGCCCGGCAGGCGTTGCAACGCGAAGATCGTTGATTCAGAGGCGGCATGGGTAAAGGTAACGCTGACATCGCTGTGATCCACGACGTTGAAGGTCAGGTCGACCGTCTCGTCGAACCCCGCATAAATGGTGATCATCGACACGCTCAACCCCATGCCGCAGGCGATGCCGATCATCGCCCCCGCCATCCGCGCGGGCTGCCGCGTGATCCGGCGCACCACCATGCGCGACGGTTGGTCCAGCCAGCCCGTGACCCGGCGCATCATCCCGCCCGCCTTGTTGTAGACCGCCGGGGCCGGGGCGCGCATCGCGGCGGCGGGGGTCAGGGCAAAGACCTGGCGCAGCACCATCAACCCGCCGACCGAGGCCGCAAGGATGCTGGCGCCGACGCCGATGACAAAGGATGCGGCATCCAGGCTGAACACCAGGAAGGGGAACTTGAAATAGGCGGTATAGACCTGAATCAGCGCGCGCCCCCCGGCAATGCCCAGCAGGCACCCGGCCAGCGCGCCGCCAATGGCAATCGCCATGACCAGCTTGAAGTATTGCGTGCCGACTTCGAGGTTCGTGTAGCCGAAAGCCTTCATCAGGCCGATTTCCTCGCGTTCGGCTTGCACCATCCTGCTGATCACGATGTAGAGCAGGAACGCGGCGACGGCGAGGAAGATGGGCGGCACACCGACGGCCGCGGCCTCGAGCCCGCTGATCTCTTCGCTGATGAACCGGTTCGACGCCTGGTCGGCCAGCGGATAGGCCCCGAACCCGCCATAGGGTGCAAGAATGCGGTCCACGGCATCCAGCACCGCCGGCTCGTTTGCTTCGCGGCTGAGCGACAGCAGCACCTCGTTGAACGCGCCGTTCATGTCATAGGCCGCCGCCAGAGCCGAACGGCTCATCCAGATCACGCCAAAGCGCGCATCGTCGGGGATCATCTCGCCGGGGGCGGTAGTGTAGAGAAATTCGGGCCCCTGCGCCAAACCAACGATCCGAAAGCTGCGACGCGCACCGTTCATCGTCGCGTGGATCTGGTCGCCGGGGCGCAGGTCATGGGCATTCGCGAAGGCCTGCAGCAAAAGGATTTCGTCGGAATGGTCGGAATCGATCATCCGGCCATCGGTCAGATAGACCCCGTTCAGTCGGGGCTCGCGCAGGTTCGGCAGAGACACCGCTTGTGCGCGCACCGGCCGGTCCAGATCGGGCAGGGTAATCAGGGCGCTGCCGGTCACGCGC
>JAGRMK010000116.1:0-12320 GCA_020441345.1 Paracoccaceae bacterium | reverse complement strand
ATCGGCCAGCCGGTAGCGGTCGTAATAGGCCGCGCGCGTATCGTTGAGCGAGGTCACAAGGCCGGTCATCATGACCTGCATTGCGACGCCGACCGCGATCACCATCCCGATCGCCATCGCCTGGCCCTTGACGTGCCACAGGTCGCGCAGAAGCTTGTGGTCGAGCGGGCTCACCATTCGATCTCTTCTGGCGTCAGTTTGTGTTCGTTCACCACGACCTTGCGGATGCCGCCGTCGGCGAAATGGATCACCCGGTCGGCCATCGCCGCCTGCGACGCGGCATGGGTCACGATCAGCACGGTCGCGCCCAGTTTCTCGTTCACATCCTTGAGCACATGAAGCACCGCGCGCCCGGTCTTGCTGTCTAGCGCACCGGTCGGTTCGTCGCAGAACAGGACGGTCGGGTTCTTGGCGACGGCGCGCGCGATGGCGACGCGCTGCTGTTCGCCGCCCGACAGTTGCGCGGGGAAATGATCGACCCGGTCGCGCAGGCCAACCATGGCAAGCGCGTCGTCGGCATCCATCGGGTCGCGGGCAATTTCAGTCACAAGCTCGACGTTTTCATGCGCCGTGAGGCTGGGCATCAGGTTGTAGAACTGGAACACGAAGCCGACATGATCGCGCCGGTAGCGTGTCAGTTGCGCGTCGGTCATCTCGCACAGGTTCTGGTCGTTGAACCAGGCTTCGCCCGAGGTGGCGCGGTCAAGACCGCCGATTATGTTGAGCAAGGTGGATTTTCCGCTGCCGGACGGTCCCAGCAAGACCACGATTTCACCCTGCGGAATGTCCAGATCCACACCGCGCAGTGCATGAACCGCCGAACGCCCTTCGCCATAGGTCTTGGTCAAGCCTTTGGTTGAAAAGGTGTTTCGTTTCATGCACAATCCAATCATCGACGTTCAATAAAGACTGAACACACTAGACAGATACGGTGCCGGGCAGTAGGTTGTCAACCGCATGGCGACGAGGGAGAGGGCAGTGGCAGATCAGGGTAAGACCGTAGCAGAGGCCAGGTCCGATTTCATCGAAAAGATCGGCGTTATCGTGCAGACCGAAGGCTTGCCGCGCATCGCCGGTCGGGTTCTGGCAATCCTGCTGTTCGATGGCGAACGGCTGTCGTTCAGCCAACTTGCCGAGTTGCTGCAGGTCAGCCGGGGCAGCATCAGTTCCAGCGTGCGGTTGCTGGAAACCCAGCAGATGATCAAGCGCGTGGCGAAACCCGGCGACCGGCAGGATTATTTCCAGATCGTCGAAAATGCCTTTCCGCATCTGATCGAGGCCTCTGTCCTGCGCGCGCGCCGCGCCGCCGCCGATATCGAGGACTCACTCGCCGAGATCCCGCATTCCGAAGAGGGCCCGCGCAGGCGCGTCGCCGAATTCGCCGCCTATTACCGCGCGATGAGCGATGGCATGTCGGAAGTGGCGCGACTGCTGCGCGACAAGGGCTGAGGGCCGGGCCCCCGCGCAAGATCCGGTTCAAACCTCGCACGGGGTCGCGTTCAGCGGGTGCCATCGACCCCGGTGCCGGGGTCGCCCGCATGATCCGGCCCGGTGGGAAAGAACCCCCGTGCCCAATGCCCGAATCCGTCGATATAGGTCAGAACCACGGGCACCACGACCAGCGTCAGCAGGGTCGATGAGATCAGCCCGCCGATCACCGCATGGGCCATCGGCGCGTTCTGCCCCGATCCTTCGTGGATGTTCAGCGCCAACGGCAACATCCCGAAGATCATCGCCAGCGTGGTCATGATGATCGGCCGGAACCGGGTGGATCCTGCCTCCAGCAGCGCATCGTAGAGGTTCATGCCGTCCCGCGTATGCTGGTTCGCGTTGTCGACCAGCAAGATCGCGTTCTTCACAACAAGACCCATCAGCATGATAAAGCCGATCATCGAGAACATGTTGAGCGTGGACCCCCCGACCAGCAACCCCAGCAACACGCCGATCAGGGCCAGCGGCAACGCGGCCATGATCGCCACGGGTTGCAGGAACGAACCAAACTGCGAAGCCAGAACAAGGTAGATGAACACCACCGCCAGCATCAGCGCCGATGCCGCCGAGGCCGAGGTCTCGGCCAGTTGCTCGGCATCGCCGCCCGCCTGCACGCGATAGCCCGCGGGCATTGCCAGCGCGTCCATCGCCGCCTGGATCTGCGGCATCACCTCGCCCAATGTCAGCCCCTCAAGATTTGCGCTGACCGTCACCTGACGCGACAGGTCCATGCGCTCGATCTGCGACGGGCCAAAGGACGGCACGATGTCGGCCACCTGATCGAGCCGCACCATGCCGGTGCTGCCGGTGGCTCCGCTCTGCGCGATGGGCAGGGCGCGCAGCACGTCCAGATCGTTGCGCATCTCCGCTGGCAAGCGCACCCGCACGGTAAAGCTGCGTCCGTCCGGCGAGGTCCAGTCCGACACCTCCTCGCCGCCCAGAAGCGGCCGCAGCGTGGCTCCAACCTGTTGCAGGCTGACGCCAAGGTCGCTGGCGGCATCGCGGTCCACTCGAACACCCAAGACGGGCTGCGCCGCGTTCAGGCTGGATTCGACATCGACCAGCCCGTCGATGGTCTGCATCTGCCGCACCAGCCGTTCGGCCAGCGGCGCCAGAACATCCAGACTGTCGCCGAACAGATTGATCTGCACCGGGGCCTCCAGCCCGCCCATGCCGCCCGGTGACCCGATCACGAAATCGACGCCGGGAATGGCCTGCAACGCGGCGCGCACCGGTGCCGTCATGTCCTGTGGGCTGCGGTCGCGCGCCGAGGGAGGCACCAGGGCCACGATGATCGAGGCAGAATTCAGGCCGCTCGATTCGGTGCCCGCGTTGATCGTCGCATAGGTGCTCACCACCTCGGGGAAGCTGTGCAGCAGGCGGTCGATCTGCCGGACCTTGCCCGCGGTATAATCCAGCGACGAGCCGACCGGCGTTTCCACATTGATCTGGAACTGGCTGTTGTCTTCGGGCGGGATGAATTCCACCCCGACCAGCGGTACGATCGCGAAGCTGCCCAGAAAGGCCCCCAGCGCCACGCCCAGCGTGATCACGCGATGCCGCAGGCTCCAGCGCAGAACGCCGCGATAGCCGGTGCCAAGCCAGTCGAAAAACCGTTCGAATTGCGCCACCAGGCGGCCCAGCGGGCCGCGTTTGACACCCGGCTCCGCCGCCGGGTCATACCAGACCGACGACATCATCGGGTCCAGCGTGAAGGCGATGAACAGCGAGATCAGCACCGCAACCGAAACCGTCACCCCGAATTGCAGAAAGAACCGGCCGATGATGCCCTCCATGAAGGCCACCGGCAGGAACACGGCGACAATCGACAGCGTCGTCGCCAGCACCGCGAGGCCGATTTCATTGGTGCCCTCCAGCGCCGCCTGCCGGTGTGTCTTGCCCATGTGCAGGTGCCGCATGATGTTCTCGCGCACTACGATGGCGTCGTCGATCAGCAACCCGATAGCCAGCGATAGCGCCAGCAGGGTCATGATGTTCAGCGTGAAACCGAGCGCATAGATCACCGTCATCGTGCCGATCACCGAGATCGGCAGAGTCAGCCCGGTGATCACCGTCGAGCGCCAAGAGTTCAGGAACAGGAACACGATCAGCACCGCCAGCGCGGCACCCTCGACCATCATGTTCTGCACGCCGTGATACGATTGTTCGACCGGCTCGGCGTTGTCACGCACGATCTCGACGATCACGCCGTCGGGCAGGTCATTGGCCATCAGCTCGGCGACGGCGTGGCGGATCTGGTCGGCGACGGCGACGGTATTCGCGCCCTGGGTCTTGACGACATCCACCGCCAGCGCCTGTTCGCCGTCCAGCAGCGCNNNNGTCGGCTCGGCTTCGCCGTCGATCAGGGTTGCCACATCGCCCAGTCGCACCGGCTGTCCGCCCTGCCGCGAAACGATGATGTCCAGAAACTCTTCGGCCTGCTCGATGCGCCCCTCGACCTGGATGGTCTGCACGAACAGCCCCTGTTCGATGTCGCCGGCAGGCAGGTTCTGGTTCTCGGCTCGGATCGCCTGTGTGACCTCGCCGACGCCGACGCCAAAGGCCGCCAGCCGGTCAGGGTCGATCTGCACGTTCAACTGGCGCGGCACGCCGCCGACCACGGTCGCCCGCCCCACGCCCGGAATGATCGACAGGCGGGGCTCGATCACATCTTCGGTCAGCGCCGTCAGATCGCGCAAGGACATCGTGTCGGAACTGACCGCCAGCGAGATGACCGGCAGTTCCGACGGATCGAACTTGAACAACATCGGGTCATTGGCTGCGTCGGGCAGCGTAGCCTGGATCGTCGCGATCCGGTCGCGCACGTCCTGGGCGGCCAGCGAACTGTCGATGCCCAGATCGAACATCAGAACGATCATCGCCTCACCCGATCGTGCGGTGCTTTGAATGCTGTCGATGCCGCTGATCGTGTTCACGGCCTCTTCGATCGGTTCGATGATGTCGTTTTCCACCGCCTCGGGCGAGGCACCGGGATAGGAGACGACGACCGCGACGACCGGGAAATCGACATCCGGCAATTGTTCGATCGGCAGCCGCTGGAAGGAATAGAGACCGACGACCATCAGCGCCACCATGATCATGGTGGCAAAGACGGGCTGGTTCACGCTGATACGGGTCAGAAACATCGGTTCAGTTCCCCACCAGGTCGATCCTGTCGCCGGGCCGCAACGACGGCAACGGCGCCGTGACGACGCGATCGCCGGCACCGAGCCCCTCGGCGATTCGGGTCAGGCCACCGGACCATGTGCCGCCGGTCACGACACCCGCGCGCGCCAGCCGGTCGCCGTCAATGCGCAAGACATACGGCCCGTTCACATCCTCGCGCAGGGCAACGGTCGGCACCGCGATGGCATCCGCCGCCGCTTCGACGACGACCTGTGCCGTGGCGAACATGCCACCCAGTAGCACGCCGTCACTGTTGTCGATGGTGACATAGACCGGCACCGTCCGCGTGCCTTCCTGGGCGACCGGGTTGATACGCGCGACATGTCCTTCGAACCGCCGGGTTTCCACGCCGTCCACCGTCACCTGAACCGTCTGTCCCTGGTGCAGCAGCGCACCGTCGCCCACCGCGGCGTTGGCGCGCAATTCGACCGTGGTCAGATCGACCAGGCTGACCAGCGGCGTTCCGATACCGACATATTGCCCCGGCTCGACCGCGCGCGAGGCGATGACCCCGGCGAAAGGTGCGCGCACCGTTGCGTTGCGCAGGCGCAACTCGGCGCTGGCGACCTGATCTTGCAAGGCATCCAGACTGGCGCGCGCCTGGGTAACGGCATTCTGTGCCTCGTCGAGGCTGGATGAGGTGGTGACACCCCGATCCACCAGCGCGCGGACCCGGTCCAGCTGGACCTCGGCCAGTTCCAGTTGTGCCTGTGTCGCGCGTTCGTTGCTATGCGCTTGATCCAGGTCCAGCGTCAGCGTTTCGATATCCAGTTGCACCAGCAACGCGCCGGCCTGCACCGAATCGCCCGGTCGCACGGCAACAACCTGCACCTCGCCATTGGTTTGCGATGAAAGCTGCGTGTTGCGCCAGGGTGACAGGGTGCCGGTCGCACGCACTCGCCGTTCCAGCGTCTGCGGCGCGAGCACGGCCATTTCATCAGGATTGATCTGCATGACAAGAGCGGGGGGTGCCGCAGCCACTTCCGGGGGTGTGGGGGCGCGTTGCGTGGCATAATAGCCAAGACCACCCGCCGCAACGACCAGAACCGCACCGACCACCCAAGGCCAGCGTCTCGGCCGTAGAGGTTGGCCGGAAGCCGCCCGCAACTCGCGCCCCAATTGACGGTCGGACTTTGCCCAATCGGGTTTTCCGCCACTCGGCGCGGCGGTCTTGTTGCGCGCGGTGGCGTCGGGGGTTGGCGTCTGCGCATTCATCGGCGGCACTCCAGGTTTCGTGCGCGCAAAATACCCAAATTAAATGTTCAGTCAAGATTGAACAATATATTGCGCCTGAACGCGCTGCATTCTATCGTTCCGCCGACTCGGTTGTGGCAGCAGCGTTGCCCGCAAGTCCCTGATTGGGGGGTGCAGGCCGGTTCCGCCACAAAGGAGTGCCAGATGCCCAGTTACGATCATCCGCGAACCCTGGTCTGCCACCCCGCCTCGGGCAGGGCACCGATGCGCAATGCCCTGCTGGTGCTGGCTACCGTGTCGCTGGCGGGCTGCGCCACGGTCGGCCCGGACTATGTGCCAACAGAGCCAGAGCTTTCCGCCCAGTTCGTCGGAGCGACGGGCCTGAACGCCGCGCTCGATGCCGAGGCACAGTGGTGGCGCGGGTTCAACGATTCGCGGCTGAACGTCCTGGTATCGCGCGGATTGTCACAGAACCTCGATATCCAGACCGCGTTCGAACGGATTCAGGCCGCCGAGGCCCGCATGGGCACGACCGGGCTTAATGCCCAGCTGCAAGGTGGGCTATCCGCCACCGCGCAGCAAACCGGCGGCAGCGTTGCGTCAACACTTTCAGTCGAGCGCGGCACGCTGAGCGGCACCTATGTGCTCGATTTGTTCGGCGGTGTCCGGCGTGGACGCGAACAGGCGCTGGCCGATCTTCAGGCGGCGCGGTTCGACGCGGGGACGATCCGGTTGGCCTATTTGTCGGCTGTCATCGGGGCCTATGCCGATGCCCGCTATTTCCAAGAGGCCCTGGCGATTTCCCGGCAAAATATCGCAAGCCGCCGCCAGACCCGCGACCTGGTGCTGGAACAACGCGCGTTGGGTTCTGCCGCCGAACTCGAAGTGGCGCAGGCGCAGGCACAGCTGGATGGCGCGATCGCGACGCTGCCACCTTTGGAAAACGGCTTCAACCTCAGCGTCTTTCGCATCGCAACCTTGCTGTCTGAACCGGCAGGTCCGCTGCTGGCCGACATGCAGCGCGGCGCACCGCAGCTGTTTCCGCGCGCGGACGGGCAGATCGGGGTGCCAGCCAATCTTCTGCGCAACCGTCCCGATGTCCGCGCTGCCGAACGTCGCTTTGCCTCTGCCGTGGCGGCCGTAGGCGTGGCCGAGTCGCAGCTTTACCCGTCGCTGGACCTGAGCGGCACGGTGACCATGCAAGGCGCGACAACCTGGGGATTCGGGCCGACCATTTCCCTGCCGATCCTGAACCAGGGCATCTTGCGGGCGCGGCGCGAGGTGGCGGCATCGACCGCGCGGCAGGCGGAACTGGCGTGGCGGGCCGCAATTCTGGCGGCGGTGGAAGAGGTTCAGGCCGCGACCAGCACCTACCAGCGCAACCGCCGCGAGGTGCAGGCGTTGCGCAATGTCCTGGCCTCGAACGAGCGGCTGCTGGACTTGACACGTTTGGCCTATGACGGCGGTTCGTCCTCGTTGCTCGATCTGCTTGATGTCGAACGGGCGACTGCCACCGCGCGGTTGAGCCTGGCCTCGGCGGTGCGGGACGCCAGCACCGCCTGGATCCGACTGCGGATCGCGACCGGGCAGGGCAGCGGCATCGCCGAAACGGGGGGTGACGTGGCAGGTTGACGGCTGTCATGCCGGGTTCCGTGCCTGGGAAAACCTGCCTAGACTGAACGCCGATCTCGCAGCCGGATGCGAGAAACAGACACCCGAGTCAGGACGGCAGGAATGGACAAACCAAAGATCAGGACGATGGAAGAGCTGTCTGCGGCGATTGGCGTGTCGCGGCCGACGCTGTCGCGGTATTTTCAGAGCCCCGGCAGCGTGCGCAGCTCGACCTCGGAAAAGATCCGCCGGGCGCTGGAACGGGTTGAGTATGTTCCAAATTTCTTTGCGACGCGGTTGAACCGGAAATCGACGGGGATGATCGGCGTGTTGATCCCCTATCTGAACGACCTGTTCTTTACGAAATTGCTGGAAGCGATCGAGATCGCGGCGATGGATGCGGGGTTCACCGTCATTACGCAATCCTCGCATTCCGACCCGGCAATCGAGGCGCGCGCCGTCGAGACTTTCTTGTCAATGAATGTCGATGGCGCGCTGGTCGTGCCGCTCGGCAACCAGAGCGATCTCAAGGCGTATCGACGCTTGCAGGCGCAATTGCCCCTTGTGCTGGTCGATTCGCGCCCGGCGACGATGCTGGATGTCGATTTCATCGGCTCGGATCACAGGCAAAGCACGGGTCTGATTACCGAATACCTGTGTCAGGTCGGCGAACCGCCAGTGTTTCTGGCAATGCCGCGGGTGAATTTCAACGCGCTGGAGCGCGAAAACGCCTATATCGAACGGATGGCGGCGCTGGGCCATACGCCGCAGGTGATCGGCACCGAACCGGCCGGGGAACGCGATCATTTCGAGGCCCATGGCGAGGCGGTGATGACCACCCTGTTTGGCGAGGGCCGGTTTACCCGGCGGTCGATCCTGTGTGCGAATGACCGGGTGGCGATCGGAGCGCTGCGCGCGGCGGCGCGGCACGGGTTGCTACCTGGGCGCGAAGCCAACGGTGGCTTGCGCATCGCCGGGCATGACGATTATCCGCTTTGCCCGTTCCTGACACCGCCGCTGACGACGGTTGCGCAGAATGTCAGCGCCATCGGCAAGGCCGCGGTGTTGCGTCTCATGGCGATTCTGGGCGATGCGGATACGGGTGACGGGCCCGAGGTTCAGCTGTTCGATGGCGCTCTGAAGCGCCGCGAGTCCGCATAGCCGGCCTGAATCGGGCAATCCGCTTCAGGCCGGTTCGAGGGCGTCCCAACCCAAGAGTTCAGAGCAGCGCGCGAATCCGCTCCAGTGTCGCGCCATTGATGGCGACGCCCTGCTGTTCGGCGCGTCGCCGTTCGGCGCTGCGGCCATCGCCGGGGGTGCGCACGCCCGGCTGGTCGCGCATCTCACCGACCAAAGCCTGAATGCGCTCGACGAAATCGCCGCCCGAACTCGCCAGCGGATCGATGGCGATAAAGAATTGCCCGGTTTTCGGCGGGCCGCCCTTGGTGCCGGAAAACGGGCTGGCATCGACGCCCAGAGTGGCCCCGGTCATCGCGGCGGCCATGATTTCCACCAGCAGCGCGATGCCCACGCCCTTGTAGCCGCCCGAGGGTGCCATAGATCCCTTCAGCGCGATCTCGGGGTCGGTGGTCGGCTGGCCATCGGGGCCAAGACCCCAGCCTTCGGGGATCGGCAGACCCTCGCGCGCGTGTTTCATGATTTCGCTTTTCGCGATGACGCTGGCGCTCTGATCGATCAGGATCGCCACGCCGCCCGTGCCATCGGGTGCCGCCACGGAAAACGGGTTCGTGCCCACCACGGGCCGCCGACCACCAACCGGCGCAATCGAGGCGGGTGCGTTGGTGAAACCCAACCCCAGCAACCCGGCCAGCGCCAGTTGCCGGGTGTGATAACCCAGCACCCCGCAATTATAGGAATTGCGCACCGCCAGGGCGGCGATGCCCTGTTCGCGCGCCAAGGGGATCAGATCGGCGAACCCGGCGGCAATCGCGGGATGCGCGAACCCGGTGCCCGCGTCGGCGCAGATCACGCCGGCGCGCGGGCGCGTCAGCACCGGCACGGCCTGCCCGTCGACCTTGCCGCAGCGCACATGTTCGCAATAGGTGGGGATATAAGCCAGACCGTGACTGGCGATTCCTTCGGCCTCGGTCGCGGCGGTGGCCAGCGCCAAGGCGCGTGCGTTGCCGGGGTTGGTGCCCGCGGCGATCAGCGCGTCAAAGGCCAGCGATTCGATCTCGGCCAGCGTCAAGGTCTCGGTTTGCGGTGCCGTCATCAGCCCCTCCTGTGATCAGTCATTGTCGGACAATCCGGCCCCGGCACCCGCCAGGCGGCTCTCGTCGGTGGCAGGGGCATAGGTGCGATGCGCAAAGGTGCCCAGACGCGCCGCGGTGACGGGCGTGATCGCGGCTCTTGCGGTGAAGGCCAGTTTGCGGCCCGTCACCATTTGACCGGGGGAGCAGCGGACCCCGGTGGCCACGGCGGCACACAGAGCGGGTTCCGTCCCAGCGACATGAACGGCATCGGTGCCGATCTGCACGCGAACCCCGTCCCAGCGCAGGTCGATGACCCGGCCGATCTGTTGCGCGATGGTTTGCGCGAAAGGGATCAGCAACATCGGTTGGGCGACGCGCGCCATTTCGACCGGATGCTCGGCCAGCACCGCCGCATGATCGCTCAGGCAGGCCCCTGCGGCGATAGGGCACAACATGCCGCCGCGCGCCGTCCAGACACCGGACACAGCCAGCGGCAAGAGATCGGACCGCGCCGTGCCGTCCGTTGCGGTCAGCAGATCGGCCAGCGCCGCCGCTCCGTCCAGCCCCCATTCCTGCAGGCGCCGCGTGGCCTTGCCGGCCTCTTCAGCCAGGCCCCAGCTCATTCCGGCGCCGCGTGCGGCTTTTTTTGTCAGTGTCTCGATTTCATTCATCGACCAGATCATGCGGCACCTTCGGGCAGGGCGGGAAAGGTCCAGTCATCGGCCTCTGCCCGTTCCAGGTCGGCGGGAAAGGGTGCGTCCCGGAACATGTTGATCCGCACCCAGCGATCCGAGCGCGGGTCGAAATGCACGGCGCCGAAAAACGCCAGTTTGGCACGCAAGAGGTCGATGGGCATCACCCGGGCACCGATGGTGTTGTCGCGGATCTCGGCATAGGGGTGGCGCGCCGCGATCTGCACCCGGCGCACGACATGCCGATGTTCCGGATGACGCAACAGGAAGGCGGCAATCGGCCCGTCGGGTTCCGCGCGCAGATCGGCATGCATCCGCGCGGCATCGCGGCCCGGGCACAGCGGTTGCTCATAGGGTTCGATGGGCTCTCGGGCGCGCTCGCCCAGGCGCGGCTCCAGCTTTTCCTCGGATGTATACCAGACCCGCGCCTGCGCCTCGGGCGATTGCCAGTCGATCGCCAGCGCCCAACCGAACACATCCTCGGTCAGGGCGCGCAACGAGGCGACCGGCATCGCACCGTCGATGGCAAAACCGGGCCCTTCGTCGGCACTGGTCTGTGCAGCCAGATCGTCGACCAAGACGCCATGAGGCTCGATCATCAGGGATAGCAACTGTTCCTGCCCTTCTTCGCTCAACGCCCCTTCGCCCCAACGCCAAAGCGCATCCCAGGGGGCGGCGCCGAAGAGCGGGTGGCGTTCAAGATGCGCCTCCAGCCGGTCCAGATCGGCGCGTAAGGCGGCGATCCGTGCCTGCTGCGCCGGGTGATCTGTGCGCCAGGATCCGGCGTTGATCCGCGCGCGGGCAACGAGCCGATGGAACGCGGAAACCGAGTCGGGCGTTGCGCCGGGCAGGCCGCGCACGCGGGCCAGCGCGGTTTCCCGCGCCAGGATCCAGTTGTTCAACAAGACCGGGTGGTTGATCAGGAACGGCGCCATGCCCAACCCGGTCGAATTGCCGATACCGAACCGGCGCCGCAGATCGGGGTGCAGGCGGACGGCGGTATCAGGGGATTTCTGCACCGCCATATGTTCGACCAGGTCCATGACGAAGGCGCGGGTCAGATAGACCGACAGCATTTCGATCTGGAACGGCGCGCGGAACTCGGGGCGGTCGCAGGTGGCCTCACGGTCGGCCGCACCCAGCTTGCCCGAGCCATAGACCGCCGTCGTGCGCATCAGATAGCCGACCGCTTGCACCTGCTCCGGGTCCGGCTGCTGGCCCGCGGCCAGCCGGTCGACGACATGATCCCACAGCCGGACCGAGCGATTGGCACGCGACACCGACAACTCGCGTTCGGTCACGCGCCCGGCCTCTTGCAGCGGAATGTTCGCGCGCAGGCGGGTGATGTCGGCGTCGGTCGGGATCCCGTCGAACAGGGTGAATGTCGCGTCCCATTCTGTCGCGATCACCCGGTCCGAGCGTTTCTCGGGCGGCAGATCATTGGCAAAGGCGACCAACGAATAGCTGCGCGCGGGACCATGTGTGGTATAGACCGCGTGCCCCACGCCGCGACTGTCGATATGAAACACGGGCCGGTCGAAACGCCAGCCTTCGCGCTTCAACCGCCTCAGCAACACCCGCATGAATGACAGGCGGCACTGATGCAGCGACCCCAGCCGCGACAGGCGCATGACCACGCCGGGATCGCGCAGGGCGACGGTCGGAGGGCTTGCAACAGGGTCCATGACGCGCCTCTTATCCGGTGGGGGTGAAATTCTCGGCGTAGAACCGATGCCAGTTGCCGCCCATCAGTCCGGCGACCTCTTCGGCTTTGAACCCGATCTGCCGCAGGCCGGTTTCAAGAGCGCCAAAGTCGCGGCTGTCGCGGAACCAGTCGGGCATCGGCGGAAAGCCCGGCGCGCTGGCCGAGCCTTCGCCATAGTCGATGTCCTTCGTCCAGCGCCCGACGCGCATCCATTCGACCACGCTGTCG
>JAGRMK010000115.1 GCA_020441345.1 Paracoccaceae bacterium | reverse complement strand
ACCGCCGCCAGGTTGTTGATGTTCACCTCGATGATATCCGTAAAGCGGTTTTTCGGTGCGAATTCTTCGAGATAGATCGCGCTGCAAACCCCGATGGGCACCGCTGCCAGGATTACCACCAGCATCATGTAGAACGACCCGACAAAGGCCCCGGCCAGTCCGGCGCTGGCCGGTGAGGCGCGGCTGTCGACATTGGTGAACAGGTGCCAGGCAAAGGCGCGGTGCATCGTGCCCTCGGCGATCATCGCGTCGATCAGGTCGCGCGCCGGGCGGCTGAGTTGTTGGCGCGCATCGGGCAGATCGCGGCTCAGCTTGCCCTTTGCCCAGTTGTCGGCATCGGCCGAGGCCAGCAGTCGCACCGACCGGGTCTGGCCGATCAGCCCGGGGTCGGCCAGCACCATGTCGCGCAGCACGAAGCGCGCGCCGGAATCGACGATCGAAATCGCGGCGCGGGCGTCGGTCTCTGTCCCGTCAGGGGCTGCCGCGGCAACGGCGTTGGCGATCAGAGCGTTCCAGTTGACCATCGAGAACCGGCGTTCCCAGGCCAGCAGGGCTGCCTCATGTTCGGCGTCGGACTGACCGGCAGAGCGCACCGGGCGTTCAGGCACGCGCACGACCGCCGGATCGAAAGTGACATTCAGGTCCACGGAATACTGCCAGAAGGCCGGCACACCCCGCATCAGGATGTTGCCGAACAGCACCGCGACAAACCCCAGCGCCACCAGGACAGAGAGTATCCCCAGCCTGCGGAATCGTTTCTCGGCACGGTTGCGCCGCGACAGCGAGCGGCGCACCTGGGCACGGCGACGGACCGCGTCGATGGCGCGCGGGTCAGTTTCAGGCGCGTCGGTCATTCGTATTGCTCCCGGTAGCGGCGAACGATGGCCAGGGCGCCGATGTTCAGCATCAGCGTCAGAACGAACAGAGTCAGGCCAAGCGCAAAGGCGACGAGCGATTGCGGCGAGGCGAAATCGCTGTCGCCGGTCAGCGCAGCCACGATGGTCACGGTAAAGGTCGAGGTCGCCTCGAACGGGTTGAAGCGCAGGATCGGCGCGTTGCCGGCGGCCAGCACGACGATCATCGTTTCCCCGATGGCACGGCTCACCGCCAGCAGGATCGCCCCGACGATCCCCGGCAGCGCGGCGGGAAAGATCACCTTGCGGATGGTTTCCGACTTGGTCGCGCCAAGTCCCAGCGAGCCGTCCCGCATCGCGCGCGGCACCTGGCGGATAATGTCGTCGGACAGCGACGAGATGAACGGAATGATCATGATCCCCATAACGATGCCCGCCGTCAGGGCCGAGGTCGCGTTGATCGATACCCCGAGAGCATCGCCGATCCGTGACAGGAACGGTCCCACAGTGACCAGCGCGAAGAACCCGTAGACGATGGTCGGAATCCCGGCGAGGATCTCGATCATCGGCTTGATTGTGTTACGCAGCCGGGGGGCGGCGTATTGCGTCAGCCAGATCGCGGTCATCAACCCGACCGGGATCGCCACCAGCATCGCCACCGCGGCAATCATCAACGTGCCCACCAGAAGCGGCAGCATGCCGTAGCCGCCCGCGGCCTCGGTTCCGGTGGTCGTGTAGCGCGGTTGCCAGACCGTGCCGAAAAAGAACTCGCCCGGCGAAACCATCGCGAAGAACCGCAGGGTTTCAAAGACCAGCGAAACGACGATCCCCAGCGTGGTGAAGATCGCGATCACCGAACACAGGATCAGCAGCGCCTGCACGGCGCGTTCGACCTGGTTTCGGGCGCGGGTTCGCAGGGTCAGACGCCGGCGCGCGCGCAGCAGACCGCCGACGGCCAGCAGCGCGCCCAGCGCAACCGCCGCGATCCGAAGGGTGCGTTCGAACCCTGCAAGGCTGGCGGCAGCGGTGGTTTCCCAATCGGCGGGCTCACCTGATACGCCAAACCCCGAGGCAAGGTTGACGACCCGCTGCATGGCGGCAACCCGGTCCGGACCCGACGCGATCTCGGCGGGCATCAACCCGGCCAGATACCACGTGGACAGCGCGCCCGAGGCCAGTCCCCAAAGCGCCAGCACAAACAGCAACGGCACCGTCGCCCAAAGCGCGACCAGCGCACCGTGATACTGTGGGCGGCTGTGCAAGCGCCCGGCACCGGCCAGCATCCGGCTGCGCGACAGCCCTTGCTGATAGGCAACGCCCATGACGATCAGGACAAGGGCAGCGATCAAGAGGCTGGTCATGCGGGTCCGCCGAGAGATTCAGTCAACAGGATGGCGGTGCCCCGATCGCCGGGACACCGCCGGGATCGGGTCAGCGGCCAACCGACAGGCCGTTCTGGAAATCGGCCAGCACCTGCGCGGTCTCTTCGGCGGGGGCCGGGATCAGCCCGGCCATTTCAAGACGCCCGCCCATCCCGACCATCATGTCGGACAGGAAGAATTCGGTGTATTCGGCCAGGCCCGGAATCACACCCAGATGCGCACCCTTGACGTAGAAAAACAGCGGGCGCGACACCGGGTAGTCACCCGAAGCCACGGTTTCCAGCGACGGGGTGACGCCATTGATCGTGGCCACCCGCAGGGTGTCGCGGTTCTGGTCATAGAACGACAGGCCGAACACGCCGATCGTATCGGTATCCGAGTTCAGGCGAGCCAGCGTTTCGGTGTAATCGCCGGTGATTTCGATCACGGTATCCTGGCGCAGGCTCAGGCAGCCGTCATCGTCCAGCTCATGCCCAAGAACGGCCTCGCAACCGGAGATCAGCACGCGTTCTTCAAAGACCTCGCGCGTGCCGTGGTTCGATGCCGGGATCGCCATCAGGATGCGCTGCGCGGGCAGCGACGGGTCGATGTCGGACCACAGCGTCGGCAGCGCGGTGCCCTCGGGCTGGTTGGCACCCAGCGCGGCGTAGACGTGGCGCGGTTCCAGCGCGAAGTCCGGCCCCTCGAGGCGCGAGGCAAAGACGATGCCGTCATAGCCGATACGGATTTCACGGATGTCGGTCACGCCGTTGGCATGGCAAGCGTCGATTTCAGAGGATTTTATCGCGCGGCTTGAATTGGCGATATCGATGGTGTTCGGGCCAACCCCTTCGCAGAACTGGCGCAGCCCGCCACCCGACCCCCCCGAACCGACGACCGGAGTGTCGAATTCGGGAAAGAACTGACCGAACTCTTCGGCCACGATCGAGGCAAAGGGCAGCACGGTCGACGAGCCGGCGATCTGGATGTTGGTGCGGGTCTGGGCGGTGGCGGGGGCGGCCAGAAGGACGCCGGCGGCCGTCAGCGCGAGGCAGCTCAGAGAGATCTTGGCGGTCATGGAAAGCTCCTGCTGTGTTCCATTGGTCATGGCCCTTGGTTGGGCTGCGTCCGACCTATCGGCCTTGCATGACGCTTCTGACACGGTTGCATGACAGTTCCGTGACACTCTGCTTTGGGCCCAGCCGGCCCGAAGCAGCCGGGCTGCAGACAGGAAAAGACCCGGCACGCGGGGTGCCGGGCTATGAAAATCCTGGAAAACAATCGCGCGATGCAGCGTCAGAGGATGATCACATGCCCGTCGCGCGGGTTTGCGCGCCCCTCGGCAATGTCTTGGTGCAGGGCGGCGGCGGCCTGCAATCCGTGGTGTTCGCGAATGCTCATCCAGTCGCCCGCACTGGCCGCGAGTCGCTTCCAACCCTGGGCGATGCGGCGTTCGATCTCGCCCGGGCCCCAGTCGGCGCGGCGTTTCTCGATCTGCGCCGGGGCGAAGAAGAAACGCGGCTTGGCGCCCGGCAGGTTCTGGGGCTGTGCGAACTTGTCCCAATGACTTGTGCCGACCGCCGCCGAATGGCGCATCGCGTCGCCAAGGTGGGTGTGCAGGCGCAGCTTCACCTCGGCATTCCCGGCCATGTCGACATAGACCGAGGGCACGCGCGCCACCTGGTCGATCTGGTCATAGCGCAGAACCTGGTCATAAGCCCCCAGCCCCGCGACGAAATCGCGATTCGCCTGAGACGTCAGGCCGACGATCCGGTAAGGCCGGTCCTGGAGCTCTGCGAGAAACTTGGCCAGGCCCAACCCCGTCTTGGACGAGGCGCTGCCGACAATGATCTGTTCCGCGCCGAACCAGTCGTTGTCGCCCAGCCAGTCGAACAACAGATACGACGTCGCCAGCAAGGGTTGCAGCAGCGCCCTGAGATGGTCGTCGCGGACCGCGCCCGCGCGCACCGGGATATAGCGGTTATAGACCGCCGGCAGATCGGCGCGATGCGGCGCGCGGTCCACGATCATGCCGTCTGGTGTGGCCTCGGGGGTGATCACCGCTTCTTGCGCCATTGGCCAGAACCCATAAAGCCGCGTGCCCTGTGCCAGGGCGTCCGAGCGGCTCTCGACCACCCGCGCCACGCCCCAGACCGGCACGATCCCCTGCCCCTCGATGCCCGAGGGAAAAAACCGCCAGTAGCCGATCACGAAACCGGTCGCGGCATAGGTCACGTTGTTCGCGGTCAACGCAAAGCTGTCCAGCGCCAGCCGCGCCTGTCCCTCGGTCAGGGGCCGGGGCGCGACCGAGTCGACCCGCGCCTCGGTAATCTGCGCCTGGTTCACCAGAACCCGCTCGATTGTCATGCGTCATCCCCCTCGGTTTGCTGACCGTCATGCGCAGTATGGCCGACGCGCCGGGCGGCGGGCAAAGGGAAAACCGGATGACGTGGCGACCGGCCAGCGGGCAAGGACAAGAGGCGAGCCGCGCCTTAGACCAGTTCGTGCGCCCAGGGCGGGTTGGCCCCGGCGCGGCTGACCGTCACTGCGGCGGTTGCGATGCCCATGCGCAGGGCCGCGGTCAGGGTGGCGGCGTCGATCGCCCGTAGCGCCGCGCGGCTCAACGCGCCGGAACGCGACAGGCTGGCCAGCACGCCCGCATTGAACGTGTCACCCGCGCCCACGGTATCGACCACCTTGACCGATTTCGCCGGTTCCGCAAGCGTTCCCGCGCGCGTCACCGCCCGTGCGCCCTGCCCACCGTCGGTGATAAAAACCGCCGCCGTGCCTTGCGCAAGAAAGCGCTGCACCAATGCGTCGGGCGCGCCCTTGGCCAGCCAGTCCAGATCCTCGGCCGAAATCTTGATCAGATCCGCCGCCGCCGTCATCCGGTCGATCCGCGCGCGGTAGGCCCGCTCGTCGGTGATGAAGCCGGGACGAATGTTGGGGTCGATCATCGTTACCCGCTTGCCCGCCTCACGCAGCATCAGCGCCTCATAGGCCGAGCCACAGGGTTCGGAGACGAGCGAGATGCCGCCAAAGAACAGCGCCTCGGCCCCGGTTTGCGGCAGGTCATCGGGGGTCAGCATCCGCCCGGCGGTGTTGTCATCGTGAAACGCATAGCTCGCCTGACCGTCGACCAAACGCACGAAGGCCAGCGTGCTGTGCCGGTCAGACGTGACGCAAAGCGAGGCATCGACCCCCGCCGCGCTGAGCCCGGTGCGTAACTGATCGCCAAAGAAATCGCTGCTGAGGCCGGAAAAGAACCCGGTCTCCACCCCAAGGCGTCCCAAAGCGATTGCGGTGTTGAACACCGCCCCGCCGGCATGGGGCACAAAGCCGGTGCCCTGCGGGGTTTCGACCGGCAACATGTCGATCAGCGCTTCGCCGCAGCACAGGATCATGGCACTCTCCTTGGTCTGAAACGGGGGCGGGTGCCCCGTTCGGTGCTGTTTGCGTTAACAAACCTGGACGTGAAAGGCCAGCCCCGATGCGCCTCCAGCCTCACATCCCGACCAAACTGCGCCACAGTAGCGACCCGCGCCGCCGGAACTCGGATTGCGCCAGCCGCCCCTGCGCGACGCGCCCCGGCTCTCGCGCCGCCAGTGACAGAATCGCGCGCGCGCGCCAGGCCGCCAGCAAGGCCGGACGCCCAGGCCGCGGAACGGCGCGCAGGCCCATGCGTGCGGTCTCGATCCGCGCCAGACCGGCGCGCGCAAGGGCCGCGATGGCCTCGGGCTGCCCATCGGGCAGGGGCAAACGCCCCGCCGCCTCAAGCGCGGGCGTCGCCAACAGGTAGTTCGCCAGCCCCTGCGCCGCGCCCAGGGCAATCGCCGCCTCCTGGCCTTCCGCACCGGTATCGGCCAGCGCCTGCACCGCCAGCGCCAGCAACCCGCCTGCCCCGCCGTCGAGATAGCGCCACAACGCCGCGTCATCGGCAAACGGAGCATTGGTGCCAATCTCGGCCTCGCGGGCGTCGATCATCCCCAGCAGCAGGCCCGAATCCAGGTGCCGGTCCGCGATCAGCGTCATCAAGGGCGCGGCGAATTCATGGGTCGGCGGCCCCTCGCGGTTCACCAGATCGCGCCAGAATTGCAGGCGCATCCGCGCCAGCAGCGGTTCCTTGGTCACCCAGGCCGCGCGCGCCACCTCCAGATTGACAGCATAGAGCGCAAACAGCCCCGCCCGCACCGGCGGGGGTGCGGCCATCACCGCGAGGAACCTGTCCGGGTCGCCCCGCTCGACATGCGCCGCACAAGCGGCAAGGGCGTCTTGCGTATCCATGCCGGGCAGATAGCCCGCCAGCCGCTCGGTTGCCAGCCCCGCCGCTCAGAAGTTCGCCAGATACCCGGCGATCAAGGCGCGGGTTTGCGGGTGATCCACGACGCCCAGATGCCCCGAAGGCACCAGCGCATATTGCCCCCGGTCCGTGGTGCCGGAAAAGGTCGGCTCATAAGCCTCGGCGACAAAGGCCTCGTCGTGATCGCCCACCACCAGCAGGAACCCGGGCAGCGCGGCAATATCGGCCCGCCAGTCGCGCCGGGGCGAAAAACCGGTGTTCAGGCGGAAACTGTAAGCGCGCGTCGCCGTATCGCCCAAGGGCCCGTCCAGAACGCTGTCGGGAAACCGGAACTGGATGACCGGCAGATGATTGAGCGCGGTGATCCCTGCCATGTTCAGCATCGACAGCCCGATCACGCGGCGGGTCAACACCCGTGCCCATCCCCCCGAATCGGGCCGGGCCGTCGGCGCGTCATATTGCACGAACGGCGCCAGCAGGATCGCGCCGTCCAGTAGCGCGCCCTGCGCCCCACCCGCAAAGCGGATCACCAGCCCCCCGCCCGAGGAATGGCCCAGCATCACCACGCGCTGCCCGTCGCGCGTCTGCTGGGCGATCAGATCGGCCAGATCCTCTTCGAACTGGCTGATATGGTCGATGTCGCCGCGCCGCTGCGGGTTGGGTCCGTGCCCGCGCAGGTCGGGCGCGACCACATCCGCCAGCCCCTGGCCGGCCAACGCCGCGCCCAGCCCCTCGAACTGCATGCCATGCCACCCCGACCCGTGCACCGCCACCACCAGGGGCGCGTCGTCGTGCCCGCTGTCCCAGCGGCGATAGCCCTGCACGGCCCCGTCACGCGCCCTGTAGGTCTGAAGCGGCGCCGGTTCTTGCCCCGCGGGCAGCGACGTGAAATCCAGCCCCGCCCCGCCGTCGGCACGCAGATCCGCGACCGGCCGGTCGCTGGCGATCAGGCCCAGGGCGATACATCCGGGTATCGCGACACCCAATGCGACCGAGACAGCGATTTTCGAAACCAGGCTCATGAAACCACTCCTTGTTATCTTGTCATGCGTCAATGCCCCGTTCGCGGGGATCAGTCCTCGAGCGTGAACAGGTCGTGCACGCTGCACCCCAGAACCCGCGCCAGCGTCAACGCCAGCACGGTCGAGGGCACGAAAACCCGGTTCTCTATGGTGTTGATCGTCTTGCGGCTGACCCCGGCCGCACTGGCGAGCTCGGCCTGGGTCAGTCCGGCCGCCTTGCGATGGGTCGCAAGATGCACAACCAGCCCGGCCATCAGCGCATCCTCAGATCGTGCCAGACAAAGAGCAGCAAAAACGCCGCCCCCATCAGACAACCGAAGGCCGCGAACCCCGCGTCCCAGGGCACCAGACCCCGGGCGCAAACCGTGGCCACCACCGCAAACATCGCCAGCGACAGCCAATAGGCCTGGCGTTCGGCGCGTTGGGTGACGGCACGATACAGTTCATCGGTCGCCATCCGGGCCGCGCGCCGCCCGCCGATCAACGAAGCGACGGTGATCACCAGCGCCGCTCCAACGCCCAGAGCGCCGGGCCAATACCACCCCACGGGGTCGGGCACGCCCGTCGCCAGTGCCATCACCGCATAGCCCAGGCACGACAGCCCGGTGACGCCCAACGACAGGACACGGATCAACGACAGGGATTCAACGGTCATCATGGCCTCGTTCGGGTTGATTACGTAACGCTCAGGTTACATAACGACCGCACAAAGTCACGTCAAGGTTACTTTTGATACCTATGGGTTACTTTTGACCCTTCAAACCGGCTCTACCACCATAAGCCGATAGCCATAGGTCACGCCATGCGTGCGCCACAGCGCGATTTCGGCGCGCAGCGTGGCGACCATATCGGCGTCGCCCTGAAATCCGTCCAACTGGCTTTCCAAAGGTCCGTAATACGAGGCCCAGCCCGCCGGCCCCACCCAGCGCGCACCGAGGATGCGATACCCTTCGGCCTCGACCTCGGCTTGCAAGGCCTCGACGCTGCCCAGGGCCACCCCCTCGGCGGCAAAGAACCGCACCACTTCTGGCGGCGGGTTGGCCACCCGCAAGCGCAAGTCCGAGAACGCAACCCTGCCTCCGGGTGCAAGATGTGCGCGCCAGGCCCGCAGCGCCGCGCCCACGCCAACCGAATAGACCGCGCCCGCCGACCAGATCAGATCGAACGGACCGCCGGAGGGGACCGTCATTTCGCCGACAAGCGCCTCGACCCGGGGAAAGCGGGCTTTCACCCGGTCGATGAACGGCCCGGCCTGATCCAGCGCCACGACGCGCCCCTTGGGAACTGCCGCGCAGAGCGTGCCCAGATCCGCGCCGGTGCCGCAGCCCGCATCCAGGATCCGGGCGTCCGTCCGTATGCCGGCAAGGCCAAGCGCCCAGCGCAGGCTCTCCGCGTTGCCAGGACCCAACCGATCGAGTTCCCCGAACAGTTTGAACATCGCGGACAATTCCGTCCCCTTTACGCAGTTCCCGAAAGGTTACGCGCGAAAACCGCGTCGGTCCAGTGCCGTCATGACATTACCGTTACCGGGCCGGATCCAGCCCATCGCGGATCAGCTTCCAGGTGATCGCATCGAGCAAGGCGCTGAACGAGGCGTCCACCAGATTCGCACTGACCCCTACCGTCGACCAGCGCCGCCCCTGTCCGTCCTCGCTATCGATGATCACGCGAGTCACGGCTTCGGTCCCGCCCTGGGTGATGCGGACCTTGAAATCCACCAGCCGCATCGCATCGATACTCGCCTGATAGGGCCCCAGATCCTTGGCCAACGCCTTGGCCAGCGCGTTCACCGGGCCGCGATCGGTGCCGGTGTCGTCCATGCTCTCGGACACGGACAGAACCTTGTGCTCGCCAATCTTCACCACGACGACAGCCTCGGAGACGCTGACCATCCGGTCATAGCGGTTCTTGCGCCGCTCGACGATCACACGATAGCGCTTGACCTCGAAAAACTGCGGCAACAGGCCCAGTTCGGCCCGCGCCAGCAATTCGAAACTGGCCTGCGCCCCGTCATAGGCATAGCCCTGATCCTCGCGCTCCTTGACCACATCAAGGATTCGCGCAAGCCGTGGGTCACCCGCCGCGACCTCGATCCCCGCCGAGGCCAGCCGCGCCCGCAAGTTCGACTGCCCGGCCTGGTTCGACATCGGAATCACCCGCGCATTGCCCACCAGCGAAGGCGCAATATGCTCATAGGTCGTCGGATCCTTGAGGATCGCGCTGGCATGCAGCCCTGCCTTGTGGGCAAAGGCCGAGGCCCCGACATAAGGCGCCGAGCGCAGCGAGACGCGGTTCAGGATATCGTCCAGCTGCCGCGAGACCCGCAACAACCCGGCCAACGCCTGCGCGCTCACCCCGGTCTGGTAGCGGCTGGCATAGGGCTCCTTGAGCAACACTGTCGGGATCAGGCTGGTCAGGTTTGCATTGCCGCAGCGCTCGCCCAGCCCGTTCAGCGTGCCCTGGATCTGGCGCACCCCGGCATCGACCGCCGCCAACGACCCGGCCACCGCATTGCCGGTGTCGTCGTGGCAATGAATACCCAACCGGTCGCCGGGTATCCCCGCCGCGATCACCTGCGTGACGATGTGCCCGATCTCGGTGGGCAACGTGCCGCCATTGGTGTCGCACAGGACGATCCAGCGCGCACCCGCCTCGTCGGCAGCGCGCAGACAGGCCAGCGCATAGGCAGGGTTGGCCTTGTAGCCGTCAAAGAAATGCTCGGCATCGAACACCGCCTCGCGCCCCTGCGCGACCATATGCGCGACCGATTCAGCGATCGCTTCCAGGTTCTCGTCCTGGCTGATCCCCAGCGCCGTCGCGACGTGGAAATCATGGGTCTTGCCGACCAGGCAAACGGCCGGCGTGCGCGCGTTCATCACCGCCGCCAGCACATCGTCATTCGCCGCCGAGCGCCCGGCCCGCTTGGTCATGCCAAAGGCGGTAAAGGTCGCGCGGGTCTCGGGGCGCTGCTCGAAGAACTCGCTGTCGGTGGGGTTCGCGCCGGGCCAGCCGCCCTCGATGTAATCGACGCCCAAAGCGTCCAGCGCCTGGGCGATCTGCACCTTCTCGGCGGTGGAGAATTGCACCCCTTGCGTCTGCTGCCCGTCGCGCAGGGTGGTGTCGTAGAGCCAGAGCCGGGTGCGGGTCATGGGGCGAAATTCGCTGTTTTCGGACGTCGGTATGACGTCGGTATCACGTCGGTATCGCGTCGGTGCGCCGCGTGCAGAGGGGGCGGAGGGTGTTTTCGGTCTTGCTGGCCGTCTTCGGCGCCGTTCCGACGCGCTTGCAAGACACGCGCGGCCTCGCGCCCTGTGCCATTCACCGGGGTGCGCAGCGTCTTGGTTCGCCCCCGACCCGCCCCCCAGGGCGGGGGCGACGTCTCGCCCCCACCTTCGGGCCGGGGGTAAACCTGTGTGGAAAGCGGGGTCATTTCAGCGCCTCCAGCTTTGAGGGGTCGAATCCAGGCTTCAACTCCCACGTAGTTCCCTCCGAAGAGTCTTTGATAGTTACACCAGCGGCAATAAACCCATCTCGAATCTTGTCTGCGCGAGCAAAGTTCTTCTCCAATCGGGCCTCTGCTCTTTCCTTTACCAAGTTTTCTATCAACTCATTGAATTCTAAGTTTCGAGATTTCAGGCGATTTTGCCAATGAGAGGGGTGCAATTGTTTCAATCCATCGAAATCGAATCCTAAAAATCCGATCCACGCCAGCACCTGCTTTGCGATCTTTTCTTTGTCATTCGAGTAACTTTCGATGTTTGTATGGTTTTCAGGAATCACCCTCAGTTGCGATACCTTAGCATCGATTTCAGAAATTGCGGCTGGAGTATTGAGGTCATCGAGCAACGCGGAAAGGAAAGGAGACTCGTTGATAAGCTCGAACTTTTCATCCTCACTCAAAGGTTCGGGGCGATGAAGTTCAGTCCAGAACCACCATTCTGCCAATTTCGTAGCTGAAGCCTCTACATAGCTAAGTGCGGCATCCACAGGAGAACGATAATGCGATTGCATCAACCTTAGCCGAATAGCAGGGCCAATATTCTCGATTCCAAACCTTTCGTCATATTCGTCCAGCAGATCGCGCACCGTGAAGAAATTGCCCAGGGACTTGGACATCTTCTTGCCCTCGACCTGCAGCATCTCGTTATGCATCCAGACCCGCGCGAAATCGCCCTCGGGGTGGGCGCAGCGCGACTGGGCGATCTCGTTCTCGTGGTGCGGGAACATCAGGTCGTTGCCGCCGCCGTGGATGTCGAAACTCTCGCCCAGCAGCTCGTGGGCCATGGCCGAGCACTCGATATGCCAGCCCGGCCGCCCCCGCCCCCAGGGCGAGTCCCAGCCCGGCAGGTCCGCGGGCGACGGCTTCCAGAGCACGAAATCCATCGGGTTGCGCTTGTAGGGGGCGACCTCGACCCGGGCGCCGGCGATCATGTCCTCGACCGTGCGCCCCGACAGCGCGCCATACTCGGCATAGCTTTCGACGGCGAAGAGCACATGGCCCTCGGCCGCATAGGCATGGCCCCTGGCGATCAGTTCCTCGATCATCGCCACCATCTGCGGGATATAGGCGGTGGCGCGCGGCATGGCATCGGGCTCCAGCGCCCCCAGCGCCGCCATGTCGTCGAGGAACCACTGCGTGGTCTCGGCGGTGATCTCGCCGATCGGGCGCCCGCTCTCGGCGGCGCGGGCGTTGATCTTGTCGTCCACGTCGGTGAAGTTGCGCACATAGGTCACGTGATCGGCCCCGAATTCGTGCCGCAGCAGCCGGTAGAGCACGTCGAACACCACCACCGGGCGGGCATTGCCCAGATGCGCCCGATCATAGACCGTCGGGCCGCAGACATACATCCGCACGTTCTCCGGATCGAGCGGAACGAACGCCTCCTTGCGGCGGGTTCGGGTGTTGTAGAGCTTGATCGTCATGTGGAATCCTCACGCGGATGGCGCGGGCTTAGCAACTTGTCTGGGGGATGAAAACGACAGAAACCGGCCCGCGGATGGGATCAGCAGGGAATGCAGCGGCAAATCGGGCGGGCAGCGGTCGTCATGGGCCTGCGATAGCACGAAAACCCGCGCCCGCCAAGGCTTGCCGGAGCCCGCGGCGCGCGGCAGACTGGCGCCATGAGCCGCGCCGCCATCAACCGCATCTGCGCCGCCCTGCCGGGGGCCGAGGTCTCCGATCCCTGGGGCGGCGGCCATGACGCCTGGAAGGTCGGCGGCAAGATGTTCGCCTGCATCGGCGCCGAGGGCACCGGCGTCTCGGTCAAGACCGCCGATGTCGAGACCGCGCAGATGCTGATCGCGGCCGGCATCGGCCGTCGCGCGCCCTATTTCCACCGCTCCTGGCTGCTCCTGCCGCTGGACGCGCCCGAGGACGAGCTGCG
>JAGRMK010000114.1 GCA_020441345.1 Paracoccaceae bacterium | reverse complement strand
CTGGCGATGTTCGGCGCGATCGCGGTGATGGCGCTGACGCCCTGGCTCGACACCTCGTCGGTGCGGTCGGGCCGCAACCGTCCGATGTTCAAGTCGTTCTTCTGGCTTTTGGTCGTCGACTTCGTCGTGTTGATGTGGGCCGGTGCCATGCCCGCGGAACCGCCCTATTCGACGATCTCGCTGATCGGTTCGGCCTATTGGTTCGCTTACTTCCTGGTGATCCTGCCGCTTCTGGGCGTGCTGGAGCGTCCGACGGCCCCGCCGGCCACCATCGAACAGGACTTCAAGGCGATGGTGAAGGCCAAGGCTGCCAAGGGCAAAGTCGCCCCAGAGCAGATCCCGGCCAAGTGAGCGAAAGGAACAGAGTGATATCATGATCAAAAAACTTGCCCTTTCGGCCCTGATGGCCCTCACCCTCGGCAGCGCCCCGGCGCTGGCGGCGGGGGATGGCGGGCACATCCACGACTACGCCTTCTCGTTCGAGGGTCCGTTCGGCACCTACGACCGTGCGCAGCTTCAGCGCGGTTTGCAGGTCTACACCGAGGTGTGCTCTGCCTGCCACGGCCTGGAATTGGTGGCCTTCCGAACCCTGTCCCAGGAAACCGGTCTGGGTCTGGACGATGACACGATGCGCGCCTATGCCGCGACCTTCGAGGTCGAGGACAACGGCGACTATCGCCCCGCCGGCGGCCCGGATCACTTCCCCGGTTCGTCGCTGGAAAACGCGCCCGACCTGAGCCTGATGGCCAAGGCGCGCGCCGGCTTCCACGGTCCCTATGGCCTTGGCATCAACCAGTTGATCCACGGCATGGGGGGCGCGGAATACATCGCGTCCTTCCTGATGGGCTTCAACGGTGACGAATCAGAGCAAGGCGGCGCGCTGTTCTATTACAACGAAGCCTTTGGCGGCTATGTTGCCATGAACCCCGTGTTGTTCGAAGATCTTGTCGAATACTCGGACGGCACCCGCGCCACCGAAGAACAGATGGCGCAAGACGTCGCCGCGTTCCTGATGTGGGCCGCCGAGCCGCGTCAGACCGAACGCAAGATGTGGGGCTTCGTCGGCGTCATCTTCCTGACCCTGCTGGCGTCGTTGCTGTATCTGACCAACAAGCGGCTGTGGGCCCCGATCAAGGACGAAGCCAAGCGCGGCTGACCCCTTTTCCGCCTCACAGAACCGTGAAACGCGCCCCTTGGGGCGCGTTTTTGCGTTGGTTGCCTCTGGTCTCGGGAAACCGGCGTCGCTAGGCTCGGTTCGCGCCGAAAACCAGAACGGAGAGCCCGCATGCCCAGCCTGCCAAAACGTCTCGTCGCGCTTGCCGCCGCGATCGGTTGCAGCCTGTCGGCCCTGCCCGCCGCTGCGCAGTGGATTGCCTCGGGACGATGGGGGACCGAAACGAACTGGCGTTACGTTGTCCCCGGCACGTGGCTGATTCAGCGCAGCGACGATCCGGCGCAACCGGTGTCGATCCATGCCGAGGGGGACAACCACGTCGGGCGCATCGAACTCTGGTGCAACCCCGAAACCCGGGGCAGCGCGCTGCGTTTTGGGGCCTATCGCGGCGATGCACTGCACCAGCCCGCCGCCTTTGAGCAGGAAAAGACCTCGGAAACCGTGGCATTCGTGATCGACGGCACACGGTTTGAACGGCTGTTCGAATACGACGCCGCGGCGCGGATCTGGACGGCGACCGACGTTCTGGACGCGGATTTCCTGAACGCCTTTTCCTGGGCCTCGCGGATGGATCTGGTCAACGCAGCGGGTGAGCCGATCACCGGATACCGCATGAATGGCAGCAGCGCCGCGCGCGAGGCCCTGCGCCGGTCCTGCCAGTTCTAACCCAGATACGCGGCCAGCGCGGGCGGCGGCGCGTCCAGTAGCGCCTGCGTCTCGGCCGGGGGCTCGGCGCGTCCGTCGGCAACCAGAACGGTCTGCGGGCACAGGTGCCGCGCATCCGCCGGGTCATGAGTAATCATCAGCACCGTCGCGCGGTTCTGGTCGGCAATCCGGGCCACCAGATCCAGCATCGCCGACTTGAGCGCCGGACCCAGCGCGGCAAAGGGTTCGTCCAGCAAGATCAGCGGCCGCGCCCGCAACAACACCCGCGCCAGCCCGACGCGGCTGATCTGCCCGCCCGAAAGCTGCGCGGGCTTGCGCGCTTCCAGCCCGTCCAGCCCGGTTTCCCGCAGCGCCGTCATGACCTGCTCCCGCTCGCCGGATGACAGGCGCAACGACGGTTTCAGGCCCAGCGCGACGTTATCAAACACGTTCAGATGCGGCAGCAGGTTATGGTCTTGAAACAGGATGCTCATCGGGCGCTTTGCAGGCGGAAGGATGTCCAGCCGCGCCCCGTCCCAGGATATCGAACCCCGGTGCAGCGGCACGAATCCGGCGATCGCCCCGATCAGCGTGGATTTCCCCGCGCCCGACGGCCCCAGAACCGCAACCCGCGCGCCGGTTTCGATCGTGAAATCTGCGGTCAGGCGAAAATCGTCCTGTACGATGGTCACGTCATTCAGCGTCAGCATGCTTGCCCCCGACGATCCGTTCCACCAGCACAAAGGCCAGCAACGATACGACCAGCAGCACCAGCGCGGCACCCGCCGCGTCATCGCTGCGATACGCCCCCATCAGGCGTTGCAGCTGCAAAGGGAGCGTCTCGTTGCCGGTCTGCGCGAATAGCACGATCACCCCAAGATCCCCCATAGACAAGGCCGCGCCCAGCCCCAGCGCAAACCCCGCCGGACGCCGCATCCGGGGCCAGAGCACAAGCCGCAGATGCGCGCGATACCCCAGCCCCAGAGCCGCCGAAAGACGCGCGAAATCGGTCTCGGCGCGGCGCGCGGCGGGCAACAGCGCACGCAGCGCAAACGGCAGAGCCATCGCCGCATTGACCAGCGCGGTCATCGGCAAGGCCAGTCGCGC
>JAGRMK010000113.1:6862-11822 GCA_020441345.1 Paracoccaceae bacterium | reverse complement strand
ATCAGGCGCGCGTGGGTCAGGTAATCGGTCCAGGAATAGGCCTGCCAGATGCCCAGATCCTTTTCCCGATGCGCCGTTGCGTCGCCGTTTTCGCGGCACCTTGCGCGCAGCAGGGCTGGCACCGTCTGGTGGCCGTCGATGCGCACCGGGCGCTGGCCCGGTTCGGCGTTGACCCGGACCCCTTTGACGGTCGTTTCGGCCCTTGCGTTCATCGCCTCCCCCGTCGTCGCATCCCCTGTCAT
Source organism: Paracoccaceae bacterium (assembly GCA_020441345.1). Lineage (GTDB taxonomy): Bacteria > Pseudomonadota > Alphaproteobacteria > Rhodobacterales > Rhodobacteraceae > Pararhodobacter. The sequence goes on along the minus strand of JAGRMK010000113.1, from coordinate 11,580 downwards.
CGCCAGGTCTTCCTTTTCTTCCACCGTCTCTCGCCGCGTGCGCCTTCGTTGGCGTGGCCCAGATAGAAGCTCTGGATGTCCTCGGACGCGGCCAGTTTCTCGGCGGTATCGGACATCACGATGCGGCCCAGTTCCATCACATATCCCCGGTCGGCCAGATCCAGCGCCACGGCGGCGTTCTGTTCGACCAGCATCATCGTCACGCCCTCGTCGGTATTCAGGCGCTTGAGGATCTCGAAGATTTCCTGCGTCAACAGCGGCGAAAGACCCAGACTGGGTTCATCCAGCAGCATGATCCTGGGACTCAGCATCAATCCGCGCCCGATCGCCAGCATTTGCTGCTGACCGCCCGACAGGGTGCCCGCCTCCTGGCCGCGGCGCTCGGCGAGGATCGGGAAATAGTTGAACACAAGGTCGCGGTCGCGCGCGATTCCGGCCTTGTCGCTGCGGGTATAGGCCCCCAGCGCCAGGTTTTCCTCGACCGTCAGCAGCGGGAACACCTCGCGCCCTTCGGGAACCTGAACGATGCCGCGCCGCACGATCTGATGCGGCTCCTTGCCCTGGATCTCTTCGCCGTCAAAGACGATCTGGCCTTTTTCCGGGTCCATGATGCCCGAAATGGTTTTCAGCAAGGTCGTTTTCCCGGCTCCGTTCGCGCCCAGAACGGTCACCACTTCGCCTTTGTGAACCTCTAGCGAGACACCCCGGATCGCCATGATCGGGCCATAGAACGTCTCCAGGTTGCGAACTTCCAGAAGCGCGCTCATACCCGCTCTCCTTTCGCGTTCGCCGTTTTGGAAATGGCGGATGTGCCCAGATAGGCCTCGATCACGGCGGGGTGCGCCTGCACTTCGGCGGGCGTGCCCTGTGCCAGTTCGGCACCGTCGGCCAGCGCCAGAACCCGATCGCAGACCTTGCTGACCAGCCCCATGTCGTGTTCGACCATCAACACGGTAATCCCCATCTGCCGGCGAATGTCGTCGATCCACCAGCGCATGTCCTGCGTTTCCTCGACCGACAGGCCAGAGGCCGGTTCGTCCAGCAACAGCAGACGCGGCTTGGTGGCCAGCGCGCGCGCCAGTTCGACGACCTTGCGCACCCCATACGGCAGGCCCGCGATATGCTTGTCACGGTAGGGTTGCAGATCCAGAAAGTCGATCACCTCTTCGACCGCGTGGCGATGCTCGCGTTCTTGCGCACGCGTGCGGCCGATGAAGAACATCTCTTCCAGCAGCATCGTCTTGCGATGACGGTGACGCCCGACCAGCAGGTTCTGTAACACCGTCGCGCGTTCGAACAGCTCGATGTTCTGAAACGTGCGGGCGATGCCGTGGCTGGAGACCTGGTGCGGCTTTTGTTTCAGCAGATCCTCACCGTCAAAGGTGATCGAGCCGCGAAACGGCCGGTAGAATCGGCTGATCATGTTGAATACGGTCGATTTGCCCGCCCCGTTCGGCCCGACCAGCGCGAAAACCTCGCCCTCGTTGACGGACAGCGACAGGTTGTTCACCGCCGTGACGCCGCCGAATTTCAGCGTCACATTCTTCAGATCCAGGAGGCTCATCTCAGGCGCTCCGTCTTCAAATAGGTTTTCTGGCGTTTGAACATGTCGCGCCGGGCAAATGGAAACAGTTCCAGCCAGGTTCGAATCTTGAGCCAGCGACCGTAGAGCCCCATCGGCTCGAACAGGATGAACGCGATCAGGATCATCCCGAACACCCCCGTTTCCAGGCCGGGGATCGAAGACGAGCCCATGAAATCGGTGCTCATCGACAAAAGCTGCGGCAGGAAGGCGATGACGATGGCACCCAGGAACGCGCCATGAATGAACCCCAGCCCACCGATGATGATCATCATCAGCAACTGGATCGAGATCAGGAAGTTGAAGGTCTCGTTGTTGAACGCCCCGGCGAACAGCCCCATCAGGGCCCCGCCCAGCCCGGCAAAGGCGCATGACAGGCCAAAGGCCAGCGTCTTGGTGCGGGCGATATCGACGCCCATGGCCTGCGCCGAAATCTCGGAATCGCGCACGGCAGCAAAGGCCCGGCCCAGCGGCGAGCGCACCAGGTTGCGATAAATCAGCGTCACGAACAGCGCCGTTCCCAAGGCCAGGTAATACCATGCCGCGGGATTGACCCAGCGGTTGACCTCGACGCCGAAGATCCAGATTTCAGGGGCGAAATACCCGTTCACGCCGCCGGTCCAGTGATCCAGGATAACGATGAAATCATCGGCCAGGATTGCCAGCGCCAGCGTCGCGATCGAAAGGTAGACGCCGTGCAGCTTCAACGCCGGGATCGCGATGATCGCGCCGATGATCCCGGTGATCGCCCCCGCCAGCAGGAACGCCGCCAGAAACGGCAGTCCGGCCTCCATCAGATTGACGGTGGTATAGCACCCCAGGGCCATGAAGGCCGAATGCCCCAGACTGACTTGCCCGGTTTGCCCGGTCAGCAGCATCAGCCCCAGACCCGCCACCGCCCAGATCAACACGTTGGTCATCTCGCCCAGGAAAAAACTGTCGATCAGCCAAGGCATTGCCAGCAGCAGCAGGATCAGCGCCGCATAAAGCGAAAAGTTCCACCAGTCGGGAAACAGCCGGATGTCCTGGTCATAGGTCGTCTTGAAATGAAATCTCATGGCATCAGACCTTTTTCACGCGGACCTGCGCGAACAGGCCGTGGGGGCGGAACACCAGCACGATGATCAGCAGCGCGTAGGGCGCGATCTGGCTGTATCCGGCGGGCAGGTAGCGGGCGGCGAAAGGCTCGATCACGCCAACAATGATCCCGCCCAACAGGGCGCCCGGCAAGCTGCCGAAGCCACCGATGACGGCGGCGGCAAAGGCCTTGATGCCGATGAACCCCGCCGAGATGTCCAGCGTGCCCTTCGAGGCATAGAGAATGCCGGCAACGCAGGCCACGACCCCGGCCAGCGCCCAGATTGCACCCTGCACCCGCTTGACCGGGATGCCCATGTAATAGGCCGCCATCTGGTTCTGGCTGGCGGCCTGCATCGCCAGACCCAGCTTGGTGCGTTGAAAGAACTGCCACAGGAACAGGGTCATCAGCAGGGTGACGACGATCACCGCCAGATCGGCCAGGCTCAGCACCACATCCCCAAAGCGGAAATCGCCCAGCGCCAGCGGCGAATGCAGGCTGAGCGGCTCATGACCCCAGATCAGACCGGCCACAAACCGGATCACGAAGCCCAGCGCGATCGTCAGGATGATCACCGCAATCTGGCTTTGCCCGAACATGAACCGCAAGACCGTCAGGTCCAGCAAATAGCCCAGCGCCCCCATGATGATCAGCGCGATCGGCACCGCCACCCAGAAGTTGAGCCCCATGAATTGCGGGTTGACCAGGCCGACCATAACGAAAGCGCCCAGCATCATGAAATCGCCCTGGGCGAAATTCACCGCTTCGGTGGCCTTGTAGATGAGCACGAAGCCCAGCGCGACAAGTCCATAGACACAGCCGTTGGCGAGTCCGCTCAACAGCAGTTGCATAAATTCCATTGACGGCCCTCCCAGACCGGCGCCCACCAGACCCGCAGTTTGCCCGCGGTGTCGGCCATCCTCGGACGCCTGACCAAAGGATTGCCGCAAGCCATCGACGTTTCAAGCTTTTTCCACTCTGCAATGGCAAGACGACGTTACGGAACCCTGCGCTTCGCGCGGCGTTCCCTGAAATCAACACCCATGACTTTGTTGCTCTGTTGGAAACAAAGCTCTTCTTTAGCGTGCATGGGGGCGCTAACCTGAAACAGTGCCCGGCCTCGCAAGCTGCCTGTTTGGTGTGGGTCGGCGCAGTCTGCCACTTATTGCTACCTTGGGGGATACGATGACAACCGGCAATGCACCAATGCTCAACCCTGAATTGCTTGACCTGTTCTGCGATTCAACTCTCGGACTCTATCTGGATACGCATGACACAGAGGTGTTCGCGGCCGGCCATGTCCATCATCTCGCGCCAGGACGCACGCTGGACAACGGCGGCGCGCACCCTTTGCACGTCGTTCTGGATGGCCGGCTTGCCGGTGACAAGGATTGGTTCGGGCCTGGAAACCACTTTGAACTGGGCAAACAGACCGTGCAGGCCGTCGATCTTCCGGCGCGGGTGTGGACGCTGGACATGGGCGGCGCCGAATGGGCGGCACCCGAAAACCGGCCGATCCGGCGCATCGTAACCAAGGCGCTGATCGCCGCCGACGCCGCCGAGGCCGACGCCACACCGCCCGCAATCCTTCCCGATCCCGCGACCCTGTGCGATGTCGATCATCCCGAGATCCGCCGTCGCGCCGCGCGCCTGCGCCGTGCCACGCCAGCCAGCACCGCCGAGGCGATTCTGAAATTCGTGCACGGCTTTCCCTACCGCTTTGGCGCCTGGCAGGAACGCGCATCGGACACCCTGGCGCGTGGGGTCGGCATGTGCACGACCAAGACCAACCTTCAGGTGGCGCTGATGCGGGCTGCCGGGCTTGAGGCCGGGTTCGTCGAGATCCCGATGTCGACCAGCGTACTGGGCAAGCTGATGCCGACCGGCTGGCTGGCGCTGCAACGCCCCACGGTGAAACACTATTTCGCGGCCGTCCGGCTGAACGGAGTCTGGCACGGGGCCGATTCGTCCTATGATTACGCCAGCTATCGCATCTTCCTGGAAATGTTCCCCTGGATGGCGCATCGCGAAGAGCCCGTCCTGACCGAGGGTGCGCCT
>JAGRMK010000113.1:0-6763 GCA_020441345.1 Paracoccaceae bacterium | reverse complement strand
CGCCATTTCGAGGCGCTGAATACCCGCGTCGACCGCGCGCGGGGCGCACATCTGCAATGGGGCAAGCTTGCGCAGCAGGCCGTGGCTGACAAGGGGTCCGATTCGGGCGAGGTGCGTGCATGAGCCTGTATGACTGGGACTTTGGCGCGCCGACTGCTTCGGGCATGGGCGACCATGACGTGCCGCGCGCCTCGGACCGGCTGGCGGGGCGGCGTATCGCCCTGCTGGTCACCGGTGGCATCGCGGCGATGAAAACCCCTGAGGTGGCGCGCGGTTTGCGCCGCCACGGGGCCAGCGTCACCGCTTTCGCCAGCGAGGACGCGCTGCGTTACGTGGCGCGCGAGGCGCTGGAATGGGCCACGCTGGGGCCGGTGATCACCGGCCTGACATGGCGGGCGGAACACCTGAGCGACGCGGCACCGTTCGATGCCTATCTGGTCGCGCCCGCCACCCATTCGACCATCGCCAAGATGGCGCATGGGATCGGCGACACGGTGGTCGCCGCGACGCTGATCTCGGCCCTTGGCCGGATGGAGCGCGGGCAGACACAGGTTCTGGTCGCGCCGACGATGCACGGCACGATGCACAATGCGCAGCTGGTCGACAACGCGCGGCGGCTGGCGGCGCAGGGCGTGCGGCTGATCCGTCCGCGCGATGCCTACGGCAAGCACAACCTGCCCGATACCGAAACCCTGTGTATCGCGGTGGGTCGCGCGCTCAGCACCTCACCCCTGGCGGGGCGACGAATCATGGTGACGGCGGGTCCGACCCCGGTGCCCATCGACGGCGTGCGGCGCATCGTCAACCGGTTCCGTGGCCGGTTGGGCGCGCGCGTAGCCGAGGAACTGACCTGGCGCGGGGCCGAGGCCGAGCTGATCCTGGGCGACGGCGCCTGGCGTCCGAAAACGCCGATGCCGATCACCGTGACCCGCACCTTTGACGAGTATCGCGACACGGTGGTCGCGCGCGCGCGATCCGGGCTCTGGGCCGGGATCTTTTCGGCCGGCGTTGCCGATTACCGCCCGAAACAGGCGGTCAGCGGCAAGATCGCCTCGGGTCAGGCGTCGTTGATGCTCGACCTGGAACCAACCGAAAAGGTCATCGACCTGGCGATGAACGCGGGGGGCGCGATGCATACGGTGGCGTTCAAATACCTTGAAGACGTCACCGAGGAAGAGCTGGTCCGCGTGGCTGCGAAACGGCTGGACCGCGCCGGGTTGGTGGTTGCGACGCGCGGCGAGGATACGCGCGGCACCGAACAGCGGGCGCTGATGGTGCGCGCCGACGGGGTGACGCCGATCGACAACAAGGCCGCGATTGCCGCCGCGATTGCCGATTATCTCGAGAGTCTGGCGGGGACCGCCGCGATGCTGGACGCTGCCCAATAACCAAGCCTCGAAAGGGCCGCCGTCGCGTGGCCCTTTCGCATGCCCGGCACCGGGTCAGATCATGCGGATCACGTCCTTTTCGACGGTCAGCATGTATCCCTGCCGCGCGATGTTCTTGACCAGGAGCTCGGTGACGATCTGATTGCCCAGCGAATCGCGCAGCCGCTTGATACGGGTCGCGCCCGCGGCTTCCTCGCAATCGGATTCGCGACGACCCGAGATCACCGATTCCAGTTGCGCACCCGACAAGGTGTCGCCATCCATCCGCGCTTCGGCCAGCACCGCCAGCGTTTCCACGGCGGCTTCGGTCAGGTTCAGTTCCAGATCGTTCAGATAGACCTTGCGCTCTGCCCGGCTGATAACCAGCGAAGAAACCTGAATCCCCGCCTTTTGCACCACCGCCAGCTTCCGGTTCAGCGCGATCAGCGACAGGACCAGCACCAGCGCGGTTACCAATAGAAGGCTGGCAAAGACCATCAGCACGAAAATCACCATCCGGTAGCTGACCAGAACCTCGGAAAACGTGGTGCCCGACTGTGCCAGGATTTCCAGAAGCCGCAGCTCGGCCTGCTCGGTCAGGTTGGCGTTCTCGGCGAAGATCTGCTGCACCCTTGCGTTGAACGCGTTGGTGTCCGGCAGGTTGATGAACAGCAGAAAGGCCGCCAGCGCCAGAATGGCAACGATGGCGGCCAGCCCCAGAAGAATCGCGCGCGAACCGCCGCGCGTCAGATCAGTAGCGGAGGTAATATTGTCCTGCATTGCCCTGGCGCGATCCCAAACCCTCTGGACCGAATGTGGACAAAACATTGACCAAGGTCCAGCCATTCTGTCTCAGCCGCGCGCTCAATTCATTGGCAGCGGCGGCGATGTTGCCGCAGGCACCATCGGAAACCTGCGCCACGCCGACATGGAATCGGACAGGGTTGCTTTGCTGGGCGCGATACTCGGCATAACACGCCGCCGACGCCGGAAGCGCCGAGATCAGCACCGCTGTTGTCGCGTAAACAAGAAACCGTCGTATCATCATCTTTCACCTTCTTGGACCTCAACCTTTGGTCCTGTCTGTTGTTGCCCCGACCATGCCGTGTGGCTTTCTGCTATGCAATAACGCCGCCCATTCCGGGGGCTCGTGGCGCCGGTTATCGGATAACCGGGGGGCGATATTGCCTGTCTGAGAAGCCAGGCTCAGGATCGGTTTCAGGACAGCACGGTCCACCGGATCGCTGCGCCCTCACTTTCGATCTTCTCAGAAAGGTATCCTCATGAGCCTCTATTTACCCGCCCCCGGGCCCCGCTTTCGCAGCAGTTCGCGACGATTGACGATGCTGGTCGCGGCCACCGCTATTGCCTTTGCCGGGATTGCCGCAGGATCACGTCCGGCGCGCGCCGACGCCGAAGATATTCTGCGGTTTCTTGCCGGAGCGGTGATCGTCGCGGCGATCATCAATGCGGTCGATGACCGCCATACGCCCCGCTACATTGACCGCTGGGTGCTACCCGATTCCTGCCTGGAAACCGTGCGCGTGAACCACCGCAACATTTTGGTGTACAACGCCCGCTGCCTCAATCGCGGCAATTATCACGGTCTGCCGAACCATTGCCGTCGCAGCTTCCGGGTTAACGGCCATACCCGCAACGGGTTTGTCGCGGAATGCATGTGGGAAGCGGGATATCGCCGCGAAGGTGGCTGGCGCCAGCCGCCTCGCTATGACCCGCCGCGGTACTCGCCCCCGCGTGACGGCTGGTACACGCCCCCGCGCGACCACTGGGAACACCCGCGTGGAGGTGGCTGGCGCAATCCGCCCCCGGGTGGCCTCATGGGCCGGGACGATCCGGGCGTCCGGTCGATCCTGCCACGCTATTCGCACCCCTGGCAGGACCGCTGACGAAACTGACCGGCCGCACCGGTGCCTGTTCTGGCCGCCGGTGTGGCGCGCGGAAAGACCGAACCACTGGTGCGTGCCGTGCCGTGCAATCAGTTCTTGACCTTTGCCTGCTACAGTTTCGGTGATGCGAGGGGTCCGGGTCTGCGTTCCGGCAAACCACGCGCCGCTGTGTCCGTGGCAAGATCCCGGCCCCCCAGCCGGGCGTGGGGCGGGCCATCAGGCTCGCCCTTTCGCTTGCCCGGCACGCGACCGCGTGGTTCAAGGTGCCATGCCCGCCCCTCGCATCACCCCCGACTTCGACCTCGAACGCGCCGCCCGGACGCAAGGCTACAGGCTGGTGGCCGGTGTCGATGAGGTTGGCCGTGGCCCGCTCTGTGGCCCGGTCACGGCCGCGGCCTGCATCCTTGATCCCGCGCGCGTCCCGCCCGGCATCAACGACAGCAAGCGCCTGAAAGAGGCCGAACGCACCGCCTTGGCCGCCCAGATCAAGCAATCCGCCATCGCCTGGGCCATCGCCCATGCCACGGTGCAGGAGATCGACGCGATCAATATTCTGCAAGCCAGCCATCTGGCGATGAAGAGAGCCTTGCAAGCACTTGATCCAAAGATGGATTTTGCACTTGTAGATGGCAACCGGATGCCGCGTGAGATGCCGGTTCCGGGGCAAACGGTGGTCAAGGGCGACGCGAAATCGCTATCCATCGCCGCCGCATCCATCGTTGCCAAGGTCGAACGCGACCAGATCATGCGCGATTTGGCCCGTGAGCACCCCGAATATGGCTGGGAAACCAACATGGGCTACCCCACAGCGCAACATCTGGCGGCGCTAACGCGGTTTGGCCCGACCCCACATCATCGAATCACCTTCGGCCCCGTGCGCAAGATGTTGTGTGAAGAAAATTAAATAACGACCTGATTCAAAAAGAAATTGACGCGGTGCCCTCTTTGACTCATCTTGGGCACCAACGGAGCGCCACCGACGTATAAAAAACGGCGCCCGAACGAGGCAGACATGGCAACGAAGACCCGGACCCCGGAAGCGAAACCGCTTCCGTTGGATCAGATCATTGCGGGCGATTGCATCGAGGTGATGAACGGCTTGCCCGAGGGCAGCGTCGATCTGATCTTTGCAGACCCGCCCTATAACCTTCAGCTGAAGGGATCCTTGCACCGGCCTGACAACAGTCAGGTGGACGCGGTCGACGACCATTGGGACCAGTTTTCCAGCTTCGCCGCTTACGACCGGTTCACCCGCGACTGGCTGGCCGCCGCGCGCCGGATCCTGAAGCCCAACGGGGCGATCTGGGTAATCGGCAGCTATCACAACATCTTCCGTGTCGGTGCCGAGTTGCAGAACCAGGGCTACTGGATCCTGAATGACGTGGTATGGCGCAAATCGAACCCGATGCCGAATTTTCGCGGCAAACGGCTGACCAATGCGCATGAAACGATGATCTGGGCGTCCAGGGGCGAGGCGTCGAAATACACGTTCAACTATGAAGCGCTGAAGGCCCTGAACGAGGGTATCCAGATGCGCAGCGACTGGGTTCTGCCGATCTGCACCGGGCATGAACGCCTGAAGGATGCGAACGGCGACAAGGCGCACCCGACGCAAAAGCCGGAATCCCTGCTGCATCGCGTGCTTGTCGGTTCGACCAACGAAGGGGATGTCGTGCTGGATCCGTTCTTTGGCACCGGCACGACCGGCGCCGTCGCCAAGATGCTGGGCCGTCATTTCATCGGCATCGAGCGTGAGGAAAGCTATCGCACGGCCGCGACCGCGCGTCTGGCCAAGGTGCGAAAGCTGGAAAGCGCGTCGCTTGAAACAACCTCATCGAAACGCGCCGAACCACGCGTGCCCTTCGGTCAGCTCGTCGAGCGTGGCCTGTTACGGCCCGGCGAGGTGCTGATCAATCCGCGCGGCCAGGCCGCGAAGGTGCGCGTCGACGGATCCCTCGTTTCGGCAGAGCATCGCGGATCGATCCACCAGGTCGGCGCCGCGTTGGAGGGTGCGCCGTCATGCAACGGCTGGACCTATTGGCAATTCAAACGCGACGGCCAGTTGATCCCCATCGATATTCTGCGTCAGCAAATCCGCTCGGAAATGGAGAAGACTATCTGACGCGACACAGGTTTACCGCCAGCATCCGGGCCCCCAAGCCTCGGATGCAACTTAGCGCCCCGGCCTTGTGCCGGGGTCTTTTTTTTGGGGGGCGCCCTGGGCGTCAGCCCTTTGGACGCGTGTCTTCGTCGGTCTTGGCCTTGGCCGCCGCCGCTTTCATACGGGCCAGCAACTCGCCTTTGTCGGGGGCTTTCGCCGACTTGTCATAGGGGTTGCGGGGTTCCTTGGTCTTGCGCTTTGGTGCGCCCGATTTGCCGTAGTCCATGAATCAGATCTCTTTCTTGTCATTGACAATGTTCATCGTCGCCACGCCGCTTTCCCCCAGCGGCACCGAGGCAAATGGACCGCCGTGGCACATCTGCGCGGGGTCGGTCGGATCGGCGGGCGGCGCATCGGCCAGCACCTGCGCCGCGAATTGTTCTGCGTTGTCACGGGGCCGATAGCCCAGATAGCTGGCGTTGCTGTTGTCGACCGGAACGCGGTCGTTGTTGGACACCCCGTAAACCACCGTGAAGCCGGTCGTCGGTGCCTCGATCGCGCGCGTCACCAACTGGATCAGGTCGTCATAGCTTAGCCACGATCCCAGCGCACGCGGGTTGTTGACCTGCGCCGCCGACAGGATGCGCATGCAGACCGATTCCACACCGCGCTTGTCCCAGTAGAGGCTTGCCAGATCCTCGGCAAAGCATTTGGCGAGGCCATAGAAGGTATCGGGCCGGTGCGGCGCATCGGTGCCGATGAAATCCTGTTTCCTGTGCATCCCGACCGCGTGGATCGAACTGGCATAAACCACACGGCGAACCTTGTGCCGATACGCGGCCTCCCAGACGTTATAGGCGCCGACGAAGTTCGGGCCCAGCAAGGTCTCGAACGGGCGTTCGTCGCCGATGGCGCCGAAGTGGATGACCATGTCGGCCCCCTCCATCAGCGCGGAAACCGCGTCGAGGCTCGCCAGATCGGCCTTTTGATACCGCTCGCCGGGATAGAGCGTGCCGATATCGTCAAAGAGATCGCTCGACACCAGTTCATCGCACAGTTTGCTCAGGGGTTCGCGCAGATAGGACCCCAGACGCCCGGCGGCCCCGGTCAGGACGAGTTTCTTCATGCAATGGCTCCTTTTCCCATACGTCGGGCGCCCGCGCCCTCAGATTACCGCCTTCTCCACCAATGGCTCGGCGCGCGCAATGCGGCCATAGCCAAAGGGTGACAGATCCAGCGTGCGAAACCCGCCATAGGTCAGAAGCTCGGCGATGCCGCGCCCCATCGCGGGCGATTGTTGCAGCCCGTGACCGGAAAACCCGTTGAGGAAATGGAAATTCCCGACCTGATCATGCGGCCCCAGCACGGCGTTCTGGTCGAGCCGGTTA
>JAGRMK010000112.1 GCA_020441345.1 Paracoccaceae bacterium | reverse complement strand
ACGCGCGCCTATCTGCTGGCGCCCATCGTCCGCGATCGCAAGGGCGAATACCGCAAGGAGATGCTGGAACTGCGCAAGCAGGGTTTCCAGCGGGTCAAGGTGGACGGGGTGTTCCACGACCTAGACACGCCGCCAGAGCTGGACAAGAAGTTCCGCCATGACATCGATGTGGTGGTTGACCGGATCGTCGTGCGCGAGGGGATCGAGACGCGGCTGGCCGACAGTTTCCGCACCGCGCTGGATCTGGCCTCGGGTATCGCGATTGTCGAAATGGCCAGCGCGCCCGAGGGGGAAGCCCCCGAACGCATCACTTTTTCAGAGAATTTCGCCTGCCCGGTATCGGGCTTTACAATCCCGGAAATCGAACCGCGCCTGTTTTCGTTCAACGCCCCTTTCGGCGCCTGTCCGCAATGTGACGGGCTGGGCGTGGAATTGTTCTTTGACGAGCGTCTGGTTGTGCCCGACGCCATGCTGCGGCTCGAAGACGGGGCCATCGCGCCCTGGCGCAAGGGCAAGACACCCTATTTCCTGCAAACCATCGAAGCGCTCGCGGCGCATTATGGCTTCGATCCGAAAACCCCCTGGCGCGACCTGCCGGACAAGGTCAAACAGGTCTTGCTGCGCGGCTCCGACGGCGAGGAAATTGCCTTTCGCTATGACGACGCGGGCCGCGTTTACAAGGTGTCGCGGGCCTTCGAGGGGGTGATCCCCAACATGGAGCGCCGCTATCGCGAGACCGACAGCAACTGGGTGCGCGAGGAATTCGAACGCTATCAGAACAACCGCCATTGCTCGGCTTGCGGCGGCGCGCGCCTGAAACCCGAGGCCCTTGCGGTCAAGATCGGCGCGAAACACATTTCGGAAATCAGCGAGATGGCGATCAAGGAGGCGCTGGCCTGGATCGAGGCCGCGCCCGACCATCTGAGCAAGCAGAAAGGCCAGATCGCCACAGCGATCCTCAAGGAAATCCGTGAACGCCTGGGGTTTCTTGTCAATGTCGGGCTCGACTATCTGACCCTCAGCCGTGCCGCGGGCACCCTGTCAGGGGGCGAAAGCCAGCGCATCCGCCTGGCCAGCCAGATCGGCAGCGGGTTGACCGGGGTGCTGTATGTGCTCGATGAGCCGTCGATCGGGCTGCATCAGCGCGACAACGACCGGCTGCTGACCACGCTGCGAAACCTGCGCGATCAGGGCAATACGGTGCTTGTGGTTGAACACGACGAGGACGCGGTGCGCAGCGCCGACTGGGTGCTGGATATCGGCCCCGGAGCAGGGGTGCATGGCGGTCAGATCGTGGCGATGGGCACGCCCGAGGAAATCGCCGCCGATCCCGCCAGTCTGACCGGGCAATACCTGTCGGGCGCGCGCGAGATTCCGGTCCCGACCGAGCGCCGCGCGGGCAATGGCAAGGCGCTGCGGGTGGTCAAGGCGACGGGCAACAACCTGCGTGCGGTGACGGTCGATTTCCCGCTTGGCCAGTTCGTTTGCGTGACGGGCGTGTCGGGCGGAGGTAAATCGACGCTGACCATCGAAACCCTGTTCAAGACCGCCTCGATGCGGCTGAACGGCGCGCGCCAGACGCCTGCCCCTTGCGAAACCGTGCAGGGGTTGCAGCATCTGGACAAGGTGATTGACATCGACCAGCGCGCCATCGGCCGCACGCCACGCTCGAACCCCGCGACTTATACCGGCGCCTTCGGCCCGATCCGCGACTGGTTCGCGGGCCTGCCGGAATCCAAGGCGCGGGGCTACAAGCCGGGGCGGTTCAGCTTCAATGTCAAGGGCGGGCGCTGCGAGGCTTGCCAGGGCGACGGTGTGCTGAAAATCGAGATGAATTTTCTGCCCGACGTCTATGTTACCTGTGAAACCTGCAAGGGAAAGCGATACAACCGCGAGACGCTGGAGGTCTTGTTCAAGGGTAAATCAATTTCCGACGTGCTCGACATGACGGTCGAAGAGGCGCAATCGTTCTTTACCGCCGTGCCCTCGATCCGGGAAAAGATGGACGCGCTGATGCGGGTCGGGCTGGGCTATATCAAGGTAGGCCAGCAGGCGACGACGCTGTCGGGCGGCGAGGCGCAGCGCGTCAAGCTGTCCAAGGAACTGGCCCGGCGCTCGACGGGCCGGACGCTCTACATCCTGGACGAGCCGACCACCGGGCTGCATTTCGAGGATGTGCGCAAGCTGCTGGAAGTGCTGCATGAACTGGTCGAGCAGGGCAACACCGTGGTGGTGATCGAGCACAATCTCGACGTGATCAAGACCGCCGACTGGATCATCGACATCGGCCCCGAAGGCGGCGATGGCGGCGGGATGGTCGTGGCCGAGGGCACGCCCGAGGACATCGCCAAGGTTGCCGCAAGCCACACCGGCGTCTATCTGGCGCCGCTTCTCGCCCGCCGACGGCGCCGCGCCGCCGAGTGATCGGCGCGCGGCTTCCGGTTTCAGGCTTCCGGTTTCAGGGTGCCGGTCTCAGGGCGTCCTCTTTACGGGCGCTCCAGCCGATAGCCATCGCCGTCGCGCACCGCCAGATGGAACGCCGGATGCAGGAAATGCCCGCCGGTGAACATCGCGCCATCCGTCGCCAGTTCATCCAGCAGCCGCTTGCGCGTGGCGCGTGCTGTGTCCATGTCCATGTCAAAGGCAATGGCGATATTCGGGTCGGCGGCCTGCAGCACCGGAGCATGGATGATGTCGCCCGCGTGGATCAACTGCGCGCCTCCCGCGTCCAGCCGCCAGCCGCCATGCCCCGGCGTGTGCCCGGCCAGCGGCAGGGCGGTCAGGCCCGGCGCGATTTCGGCTGAGCCCTCGACCATCCGCAGCCGGTTGCCGTAAGCCGCCAGCACCGCGCGCGCCAGCGCTGCCCAGTCACGGATCGGGTCGGGCAGGCCACGGGTGTTGGCTTCGTCGCCCCAGAACGCGCGTTCGGTCGCGCTGACCACCAGTTCGGCGTTGGGGAATACGGCGGTGCCCTCGGCGGTGATCATGCCCGCGATGTGGTCAGGGTGCAGGTGCGTGGCGAACAGCGTGTCGATGTCGGCGGCGGCGGTGCCGGCCTCGGCCAGCGCGTCGGGCAGGAACCCGCATGTCGGCCCGAACAGGTCACGCGGCCCTGCATCGCAGAGGATCACGCGCCCCGCGTTGCGGATCAGCACGGCGTTGAAATTGGTGGCGATGCTGGGCGCATGCTGGCTGGTCAGCAGCGCTTCGATATGGTCCTGCGACGTGCCGGGAAACAGCTCGGGTCCGAAATCGATGCCGCCATCGGTCAGAACGGTGACATCGGCAGAGCCAATCGTGCGGGAAGCGGTGCGTGTCATCAAGATCCTCCTGTGTGGGTCCGGGCCAGAGGCTAGCATGTCCTGCGCCCGGGGCAACGGTTTGCGGGCTTGCCGTTCATGCTGCGGTGCAGTATTTCGAGGATCATGGAACATGATCCGGTGCCCGCTTTCGCCGCCCTTGCGCATCCGCAACGCCTGGAGGTGCTGCGTCTGCTGGTCGGCCGCTATCCGCAGTCGGTGCCAGCCGGTGAAATCGGTGCGATCACCGATATCAAGCCCAGCACGCTGTCGGGTTATCTGGCGCAACTGGCAGAGGCCGGGCTGATCACGCAAGAGCGGCGCGGCACCTCGTTGCGTTACGCGCTGTCGCTGGACGGGATCGAGCGGCTGAACCTGCGCTGGATCGGCGGGATTTGCCGGGGACGCGGACTGCCGGAGCTTGGGGCCCCTGGGCCACGCATCCGCAATATCCTGTTTGTCGGGCATCACAACGCCGGTCCGTCGCTGATCGCCGAAGCCCTGTTCCGGGCGCAAGCGGGTGCGCGGTATGAGGTATTTTCGGCCGGGGTCGGCGCGCCGGGCGCGCCCGACCCGCAGGCCCTGACGCTGCTGCGGGACCGAGGCTGCGACACCGACCTCTTGTGGTCGAAACCGCTGGCGTCCCTGATGGGCGAGGCTGCGCCACGTATGGATGCGGTGATCACGCTGGGCGAAACCGCGCGGGCGCTGGCACCGGTCTTTGCGGGGTGTCCCATGCAGGCGCACTGGGCGTTGCGTGCAAAACAGAGTGCGCGGGATTTGTTCGACCAGCTTGCCGCGCGTCTGGAACCCTTCGCGGCGCTCGACCCGGCGGCAACGCCCCGCGCGGCGATGCAGGCAGCACTGGACAAGGCCCCCGCGCCCCGGCCGGAAGCCGCCTGAACCGTCAGGTCACGCCAAGCAGGATCAGTGCCTGACCGCCCCAGTATAGCGGCCACAAAACCCGCGAGGCCAAAAGCTGCGCGCCGGGATCGCGCAGCACGAACAGGCGGATCGCCAGGATCAGGTCCGAGGCGACGAAACCGGCGGTTCCGCATTTCACGATCATCGATCCCCAACCTGGCGGCAGCAAGGCGGCGCACAACGCCATCAGTGCAATCACCAGAGCATAGGCCCGCACCGGCCAGCCCAGCCCGCCGGCCCTGGGCGCGATCCAGACCATCGTCAGAGCGACCAGGGCCAGCATCAAGGCCCCGACGATCCAGAATCCGGGCGACAATGCGGGTGCGCCCGGACCCATCAACCCGACGAACCCCGCGGCATAGGCCAGATGGCCCAGCGCAAAACCCAGCATCCCGGCCAGAAACGCCCGCTCGCCGCGCAACGACAACGCCAGATCCCCAAGCGCGCCCAGCCCCAGCCCCAGCACGATCCAGCCGGGCGCCCCCGCCACCAGCCCCGCCAGCGCCAGCAAGGCGACGCTGGCGGTCTTCAGACCGCTGGCCGCGATCGACGGTGCGTCATGGCCCGCATGCCGGATCCAGAACAGCAAGGCGGCCAGCGCGGCGGCGGCGAAGAGGATCGAAACCGGCATCGGGTGCTCCTTGAAACTCGCGCTATCCTCTGACACCCTTGCGAAAAAGGCGAGGGATCATGGTGGATTTTCTGATCGTGGGCGGTGGTATCGCCGGGCTATCGGCGGCGGCGCATCTGTCCGACCTGGGCCGTGTTCTGCTGGTCGAGGCAGAGGACCGGCTGGGCTATCATAGCTCGGGCCGGTCGGCGGCGCTCTATGAGGCCGAATATGGCGCGCCCGCGACGGTTGCGGTATCGGGGGCCAGCGGGCCTGATCTGGCGGCGCTCGGTGTGCTCAGCCCGCGCGGCTTGATGGTGGTCGGGCGTGTCGAGGATGCCGACGCCTTTGCCCGCGACGCGGAGGCGTTGAAGCTGACGGCGATTTCCTCCGCCGAGGCCGTGGCGAAGATGCCGATCCTGAATCCTGCGAAACTGGCTTTTGCGGCCTATACCGAGACCGCGCAGAACATCGACACCGACCTTTTGATGCAGATCTACCAACGCCGGATCCGGCATAACGGTGGCGAGATCCGGGCCAATGCGCCGGTCAGGGCTCTTGAACGCCTGGCCGACGGATGGCGCGTGACACTGGCCGGCGAGACCGTCACCGCGGCGCGGATCGTCAATGCCGCCGGTGCCTGGTCCGACGGGATCGCTCGTCTGGCGGGGCTTCCGGCAATCGGCATCACGCCCTGCCGCCGGTCGATCGCGCAGCTTCCCGCGCCCGGCGGACGCGACGTGTCCGGCTGGCCGATGGTCGTGAGCGCGGGGGAAACCTGGTATGCCAAGCCCGAGGCCGGAAAGCTGCTGGTTTCGCCTGCCGACGAAGACCCGGTAGAGCCGCATGACGCCTTCAGCGACGACATGGTGCTGGCCGAGGGGCTGGCGCGGTATGAAGAGATGGTGATCGAGCCGGTGACGCGGGTCGAAACCTCCTGGGCGGGGCTGCGCAGTTTCTCGCCCGACCGCGCGCTGGTGCTGGGCCCCGATCCGCTGGACCCCGCGTTCGTCTGGTGCGCGGGGCAGGGTGGGCAGGGGTTCTTGTCGGCACCCGGCGCGGCGCGGGTTCTGGCCGAGTCGATGGGCGGCCCGGCGTCGGGCCAGCCCCAGACGGTGATGCGGGCCCTGTCCCCGGCGCGGTTCGCGCGATGAGGCGGCTCGAATTGCCCGATAGCGGCGCGGCGCAAGATGGCGTGCGGCGCATTGCGCCTTCGGCCGAACGCAACCAGGCGCCGATTCTTGCGGTGTTGGAAACGGTGCTGCCCGCGCGCGGCAAGGCGCTGGAACTCGCCAGCGGCACTGGCCAGCATATCGCGGCTTTTGCGCGGGCCTTTCCCGGGCTGGTCTGGCAGCCCAGCGATCTGAACCCCGACAACCTGCCGTCGATTCGCGCCTGGGCAGCCGATGCGCCCAATATCCGCGCGCCGATGGTGTTGAACGCCTGCCAGCCGGGCTGGGCCGACGCGGTCTCGGGTCAGGATGTGCTTTGTTTGACCAATTTGCTGCATCTGATCTCTACCCCCGAGGCTGCCGTGCTGTTGACCGAAGCCGCGCATGCACTGGCGCCCGGCGGCGTGTTTTGCCTCTATGGGCCGTTCCGGCGCGGCGGTATGCTGGTGAGTGAGGGCGATCACGCCTTTGACGCGTCGTTGCGCGCGCAGGATCCGCAGATCGGTTACAAGGATATCGACTGGGTGCGGGCGACGCTGCAAGAGGCCGGCTTGCTGCCAATCGATCCCATCGACATGCCCGCCGCCAACCTGATGCTGATCGCGCGGCGACCGGCGATGGATTGACCTGCATCAAGGCCGGGTGGTGCAGGGCGTGCGATCCGAGGATCAGAGACATTCATGAAAGGGCATATCATGGACCCAAAAGCCGATCTGGAACGCACCAAGAACCGATCCCGGGCCTTGATCAAGGCGGTTAACGCGCCGATGAAGGGCTTTGGCCAGCTGAGTGCGGCGGTCAAGGCGTCCGAGGTGCTGAGCACCAAGGAAAAGGAATATATCGCCGTCGGTATCGCCGTGGTGCAAGGCTGCGACGATTGCGTCGGTTATCACGTGGACCTGCTGCAAAAACTGGGCTGCACGCGTGAGGAATTCTGCGACGTGCTGGCGATGTCGATCCAGATGGGCGGCGGGCCGGTCGTGATGAATGCCGGGCGCGCGCTGGAAATCTGGGACGCCCTGGCAGAGTGACCGGGGCCGAAAGACCGGCGACCGAAAGACCGGCGTGCCGCGGAATGCAAAAAGGGGCGGCCCAATCGCTGGGCCGCCCCTCTGTCATGCGGTGAAGTCCGATCAGTTCGGGATTTCGCCGGTCATGCCCTCGACATAGAAATCCATGCCCAGGAGGTCGCCATCGGGCGCGGTCTCGCCCGCAGCCAGCCAGGGCGTGCCGTCCTGGCGGTTGATCGGGCCGGTGAACGGATGGAACGAGCCATCGGTGATGCCGGCGATCATCGCGTTGGCTTCGGCCTGCACGTCGGCGGGGATGCGGTCACTGAACGGCGACAGTGCGACTTCGCCGTCGGCGATGCCCAGCCAGACATTGTCGGCAGCCCAGGTGCCATCGAGCCGTGCCTGGATACGGCTGATGTA
>JAGRMK010000111.1 GCA_020441345.1 Paracoccaceae bacterium | reverse complement strand
ATCGGCGTCGGCGGCCCCGCCCCAGGCGGCGGCGACCATCGCGCGGTCCAGCCGGCGGCGCGGGCGGAACAGGCCGGGGGTATCGACGAACACGATCTGGGCGTCATCGGCCATCGCGATGCCCCTGATCCGCGTGCGCGTGGTCTGCACCTTGTGCGTCACGATCGAGACCTTGGCCCCCACCATGCGGTTCAGAAGCGTCGATTTTCCGGCATTCGGTTCGCCGATCAGGGCCACGAAGCCCGCGCGGGTGGTCATGAAGCGCATTCCTTTGTTGTCGCAGCGGCCTTATAGCATCCTTTGGCCAAGCGCCATATGCCCGCTTAGCGCTTGCGTGCCCGGGCCAGGGTGAACAACCCGCTGCCGACGATCAGCGCCGATCCCAGCAGCATCACCGCGTCCGGGCGCTCGCCGAACACCAGGACAGCAAGGACCAGCGCGAAAGGCAGGCGGGTGTAGCGAAACGGCGTGACCACCGCCACGTCGCCGCGGCGCATGGCGGCGGTCAGCGCCGAGTAGGCGACAACGCCGAAGCCGCCCGCAGTCAGCAGCCGCCAGAAGTCGACAGCTGCGGGCACCGTCAGCGGGGTCTGCGCGACGCTCTGAATTGTCAGCCCGGCCAGGATCAGCACGGCAAAGCCCAGTGTGCCCAATTGCGCGTTGGTGACCGAAGGTTTAGAGGCGCGGGTGGCCAGGTCGCGGCCGGCAAAGCCCAGCGTGGCGACGACCGCAAACAGGGCCGTGGGGGCGATCATCGCGCCTGAGGGGCGCAGCACCAGCAGCACGCCCGCAAAGCCCACGGCAATCGCCAGCCACCGCCGCCAGCCGACCTTTTCGCCAAGGAACAGCACCGCGCCCGCCGTGACCACAAGTGGCGTGGCCTGCAAGATCGCGGATGTTGCCGCCAGGTCGGTGAAGGCCAACGCAAGCGCAAAGAACAACCGGCCCGCCAGTTCGAACGCCGATCGCAGGATCAGGCCCGCCGATAGACCGCCCTGCGGCCAGGGCCGTTCGCCGCGCAGCATCGCAAGCGCGGCAAAGACCACCAGACCGGTTGCGCCGAAGATCATCAGCGCGAGTGCGGGCGGCACGGAGACCGTGGCGGATTTGAACAGGGCGTCTTCGATGGCGAAGGCGGCCATGGCGAGGATCATGAACCCCGCGCCGCGCCGGTTGGCATCGGCGTGGGCGCTCACGCCTCTGGCTCGACCTGGGCCAGCAGTGCCTTGGCGGCGGCCTGCTCGGCGGCGCGTTTCGACCCGGCCGAGGCCGTGGCGCTGCGGCCATCGTCGAGACGCGCTTCGATGGTGAACACCGGCGCGTGGGGCGGACCTTCGCGGGCGGTTTCGGCATAGACTGGCGGGGCATCGCCCCGTGCCTGCGCCCATTCCTGCAACGCGGTCTTGGCGTCGCGGGCGTCGGTATCGACCTGCGCGATGCGCCCGCGCCAATGGCTCAGAATGACCGCGCGCGCCGCCTCAAGCCCGCCGTCGAGATAGACGGCGGCCAGCACCGCCTCCATCGCGTCGCCCAGCAGCGTTTCCTTGCGGCGCCCCCCCGACAGCATTTCCGAACGCCCAAGCCGCAGCACCGCGCCGAGGTCGATCTCGCGAGCGACATCGGCGCAGGTTTCCTTGC
>JAGRMK010000110.1 GCA_020441345.1 Paracoccaceae bacterium | reverse complement strand
ACCAGCCCCAGTCGATCGCGTCGGTAAAGCGTTCGATGCCGGCGTCTTCGTAACGGCTCAGCGTGGCGAATTCCTTGGCGCCGGTAAACAGCATCGACTGCACGCTGGCCGACTCGCCGGGCTGCACGGTGACCGTCGCCTGGCGCATGCTGGCTTGGTAGATATCGGCGTCTGGAACATGCTGGGCAACGCCGGTAAAGCCCTGGCCGGGGATACCCATCAGCGAGGCCATGAAGTATTTGCTGGTAAAGCCGATCCAGCCGTTTTCGGTCGCGGCCTGCTGCCGCGCCGGGGTGCGTTCGCGATCAGAGACCTCGTAGTCGCGCATGTCGTTATAGCCGTCCTCGAACAGGCTGCCATCGGCCATTTGCACCAGGCCTTCATGCGAAATGAAGAAGTTTTGCAGATCCCCGGGCAGACCGTGCTGGGCCAGGATGCCGTAGGGATCCAGAGACACCGCGGAATCGCCCGTGTTTTCGACGGTTTGGTCGATGGTAAAGGCATAATCGCTATCGACACTGATTACGCGCCGGAAGGTCAGGCCCGCTCCGTTGTCCCATTCCAGCGTGATCGGGCTGTCGGGGGTCAGGCTATTGTCGCCGATCTGCTGCCAGTTGGTGTTGGGGCCGGGCACCTGATCGTAATCAAGACTGCCGCGCGGGCTCCAGCCAAACAGCGCGTAATAGGGATGCCGTTCGCCGCCGACAGGGTTCAAGAGATGAACCATATCCGAATCCGGGGCGACCGTTTCGCGGTAATCGCGCAACTGCAGATCGTCGAACCGGCCCCCCGTCAGGGCGATCGAGCCGACAAGGCGCGGCGTGTCGATGGCGACGCGCACGGTCTGTGTCAACGGATCCGCAGTGGTTTCCATCGGGGTTCCGCCCCCCTCGCCCGGAGGCGGTGGCAGCAATTCCGCCTGGGGAACGCTGTCCGCAGGGTCGGTTTGCGGTGGCGGGAACAGGGCAAACCAGCCCATGAGCACGGCAAGGCTCAGGGCAAAGGCCAGAATGAGGTTTTTTGTTTGATCGTCCATCGGGGCTTTCCGGGCGCGATTTCAATGCAGGCCGGTTCAACAAGCCCTGCCAACAAAGGTCAAGCGGATTCCCCCGGATGTGCCCCGGCAGAGGGCTTTTTCGCGACGTTGGTCGGTCAAGGCACCCAGCGCGCCGTGCTGCGGGCAGGACGGAAGGGTGGGCCGGCACCTCCGGCGGATGCCAGACCGGATGGTTTTTGGGGGTGGTCCTTGCGATAACAGATCTGCCTGCCCTTTCGATCCGGGCGTTGTTCGGAGCAATCGCCGATATGGTCGATCTGGACATTCAGGGCTGCGCCACAGACGCCGCGCGCGCTTGTGCTGGATCTTCGCACCAAGGTTCACCACAGGACAAGGCGGTCTCATGGGCGCGCAGCCACGTCAGCAGGGTTTCGGCGGGCATCGGTCGCGCGATGGCAAACCCTTGCAGATGGTGACATCCCATCTGCGCCAGCATCACTTGTTCTTCGGCGCATTCCACGCCCTCGGCGACGGTTTCCAGATCGAGTTGCCGGGCCATCGACAGGATCGCCGCGACCATGCGCTGCTGATCCTTGTCGTCTTTCATATGCGTCACGAACGAGCGGTCAATCTTGATCCGGCCGACCGCGAAACGGCGGATATTGGCAATCGAGGCGTGACCGGTGCCGAAGTCGTCAAGGTCGATCCCGCAGCCCATGCCGGCAAGCCGCGCAATGGTTCGTACTGCGACATCGTCGTCGCCATCGGCGACCACCGTTTCCAGAATTTCCACGGTCAACCGGTCTGGCGTCAGGTCATGGCGGTCGAGTTCCCAGGATATTTCATCGGCCAGGCGCGGATTGCGCAGTTCGTCCAGCGACAGGTTCACCGATACCGAGGGCACGACCTGCCCCTCGGAATCCAGGCGGGCGAGGGTGGTCATCGCCTCGCGGAGCATACAGGTGGCAAGCTTCGGCGACAGGCCGGCCGCCTCGATCTGGGGTAGGAATTCAGAGGGCGGGATCAACCCGCGCTCGGGGTGTTGCCAGCGCGCCAGAGCTTCGAGCCCGCTGATCTGCCCCGAGTTGGTGCGGACCTGAGGCTGAAAATAGGCGCGGATCTCGCCGTTCTCCAGAGCCTTGCGCATCGAGTCGACGCGATCATTTGAGAGGGTCGCGGGGAAATCCACGACGCTGTAACTGCTCAGCCCGGCTGGCCCCGCCGCCTGCGCCCGCCTGGCCGCCTGCTCTGCGGCTTGCAACATGCCGATGCCGTTGAGTGCGGCGGCGCGATGGCTCAGGCAAAATCCGATGGAAACCGTGGGCCACAGCGTCACGGTTTCGAACCGGAACGGGTGCGCCAGGCGCGTCTGGATCCGCTGGGCGACCGCCAGAACACTGCCCAGATCGATGCCACGCTGCGGAAACAGGGCGACACCAAACCCGGTAGCATCGAGTTGGCAATACGCATCCTGTTCGCGCAGGGAACGCGACAAGCGGTGGCCGAGCTCCGCGATCAAGGCGCGGACCAGCCGTTCGCCATATTGCCCGGTGAGGCGATCCGTATCGTCGAGCCGAACGGCCAACGCGGCCGTTTGCGTTGTGGCGGTGTTGACGGATAACCCCTTTTCGATCTGCGCGCGGTCCTGTTTGACGGGCGGCCGGGACGGGGCGTTGAACGCGGGGGCAACCGCCAACTGCGTGGTAGCCCAGGCCAGAACGCCGATTTGCAGCACCACCAACGCGGCCACCAGCCCTGGGGGCAGGCCGCCGGGCAGCGCCGCCAGCGTCAACGCCGGAACGCAGAGCAAGGCAAGCCATCGCCGATTGCGAGCAAGCCGCGCAGTCCATCGCTGCGCAAGAGATTTGTTCTGCATGTGCCTGTTTCCCTGCCACCGGCGCTCTCTATCCGGTTTGCACAGCGTTGGGCACTGGCCCTCACCGAAGGCTTAACGCAGCTTGGGGATTTCGTTCGAATTGTTTGTATCGGCGCTCTGGACGGGCGGCGTCGTGGTTGCCACCAGCCCGGCAAAGTCGAACAGGGCCGGGTCCACCAGATGTGACGGTCGCACGTTCATCAAGGCCTTGAACATCACGTTGCGGCGCCCCGGCGTCCGGCGTTCCCAGTCGTCGAGCAGGCCCTTGACCTGTTGGCGTTGCAGCCCGTCCTGAGATCCGCACAGGTCACAGGGGATGATCGGATAGGCCATGGCGCGCGCGAATTTCTCGCAATCGGCCTCGGATACCAGCGCCAGCGGGCGCAACACGGTCAGGTCGCCGTCTTCGTTGACCAGTTTGGGCGGCATCGTTGCCAGACGGCCGCCGTGAAACAGATTCATGAAGAAGGTCTCCAGAATATCGTCCCGGTGATGGCCGAGCACGACGGCAGAACACCCTTCCTCGCGGGCGATTCGATAGAGATTGCCGCGCCGCAACCGTGAGCAGAGACTGCAATAGGTCCGGCCCTGAGGCACCTTGTCCATGACGATGGAATAGGTGTCCTGGTATTCGATTCGGTGCGGCACACCCATTTTCTGCAGGAACTCGGGCAGTACGGTCGCCGGAAATCCTGGCTGCCCCTGATCGAGATTGCAGGCCAGCAGCTCGACCGGCAACAAGCCGCGCCACTGCAGTTCGTACAGGATTGCCAGCAGCGTATAGCTGTCCTTGCCGCCCGACAGGCAGACCAGCCAGCGCGCGCCGGGCTGGATCATGCCGAAGGTCTCGGTGGCCTCGCGCACCTGCTGCACCAACCGCTTGCGCAGCTTGCGGAACTCGGTGCCCTTGGGGGCTCCGTGGAACAACGGATGGATGTCGTCGCTTTCGTCAAGCATGGCAGGTTCTCCTGCGCGCAGGCATAGGCGCAAGGCGCGGCAAAGGTCAACGCTTGCTGGCGTCAGCGATGCCCGTGGGGCGTTTTTGCGCGTCGTGCTCGGGGTCCGCACCGGGCACCGGGTCATAGCCATGCCCGCCCAGGGGATGACAGCGGGCGATGCGTCTGGCCGCCAACCAGCTTCCCTTCAGCGCGCCGTGGCGTTCCAGGGCCTCGAGCGCATAGACCGAACAGGTCGGCTGATAGCGGCATCCGTTGCCGACCCACGGGCTCAGCAACAGCCGATAGGCGCGCACCGGCAAGGACACCAGCCAGGCGGCGAACGAACGGGGCGAGGGACGGACGGGGTTGGTCACGGGGGGCCTTTGTGCGGTCTGGTGTCGATCTGGGGGCTGCGGGGGCCGGGTGCAAGGGGCTGCGTCAATCGGGCAAGGCGTCGGCGAGCTGGTCGATCTGTTGCGGTGCGAATACGGTGATCCCGTTTCGCGCCAAGAGGGCGGCGGTCACTCCGGCCCCGGCGCGGCGTTGGCCGTCATGCATGCCACCATACACGACGGTCACGCCGCAAGATGGGCTGCCATCGGTCAGCAGGGCAAAGCGGCATCCCTGCGCCTGCGCGTGTCGCAGGGTCTGGCGCGCGCCGACCAGGAATGGCGCGGTCAGATCGGTGCCGTCGGCGGCGAGGATCCGCGCGGCGCCGCCGAGCACATCGTCTGCGGTTGCGCCTGGCTCGATCTCGGCCGGTGCACGCGGTGTCGGCAAGCCGCCCAGCCCCTCTGGGCAGAGCGGCACCAGCAGGGCGCGACGCTGCCAGTCTTGCAGCAAGATGTGGTGCAGCGTCCTGGCGCGCCCGTCATGGCGAACCGGGGTGCCCATCAGGCAGGAAGAAATCAGAATGCGCGGGGTCATGCGCGTCAGTTTATCGGCGCAAGATGGCCGACGCGAGGGGCAATATCAGGCGTGGACCCGTTCCAGTGCCTTGAGCAGATCGTCGCGCAGATCATCATAGCCACGCGTCACGGTTGCGCCAGGCTTACCGACCAGCACATAGTCCCAGCCCGGACGGGCACGCGGCAACAGAACCTCGCGCGCCAAAGCCCGCAGCCGGCGCTTGGCGCGGTTGCGGGTGACGGCGTTGCCGATTTTCTTGGAACAGGTGAAGCCGATGCGCACGCCCTCGGCGGGCTCATCGTCGCGCCGCTGACGGGCCTGCAACAGGAATCCGGGCGCGGGGGCGCGGCGCGCCTTTGCGGCGGCCAGGAACCCGGCGCGTTTCTTGAGAACCGTCAGGCATGACGAAACCGCCGGATCCACCCGCTCATCAGCCGTTGGGCTGGGCAAGGGGGTATCCGGCGGTGTCATGACAACGTCCTGAACCGTCGTGAAACGGTGCGGCTTCAGGCCGAAAGACGCTTGCGACCGCGCGCGCGGCGGGCGTTCAGGATCTTCTGGCCGGCTTTGGTCGCCATGCGCGACCGGAAGCCGTGGCGCTTCTTGCGGACCAGATTCGACGGCTGAAACGTGCGCTTCATCGCTCAATTCCTTTTCTCTAGGCCCAAACCCAAAGACAAAGGGATTCGAAGGCCGACATTCTTGAAGGCTGGGCAATAGCCAAGCTCGGCAGGCAAGTCAATTGACGGCGGGCACGGTGGCGGAAAAAAACCCGCGCCGGTCGCCGATTGACGCCATCTGGCATGGCGACCCCCATTTTACCACAGGAAACGATCGCGTGAGCCACCTGAAACATGGAAATATCCCGCCAAGAAATCAAGTATTGCCCGAAAACGCCCCCCGATCCCTGATCCCTGACCCCGGAGCCGCCGATGACCAAAGCCCTTTCTCCCTTGCGCCGCTGGGCACCATTGGTGGCGATCGCCGTCGGCGCGATCCTTGGCGCGGTGTTCCTGCGCGATCAACTGGGGTTTGAGGCGCTGCGCGATAACCGCGAGGCGCTGCTGGCCTACGCGGCGGCGCACCCGGTTATGACCCCGGCGCTGTTCATTGTGTCTTATGTGGTGATCGTGGCGTTCTCGCTGCCCGGCGCGACGGTTGCAACGCTGACTGGCGGGTTTTTGTTCGGCGTGTTTCCCGGCGTCGTGTTCAACGTCGTCGCGGCGACGCTGGGCGCGGTGGCGATCTTCCTGGCGGTGCGCGTCGGTCTGGGCGAAGGGCTCAGGCGGCGCATTGACGCCAGCGACGGCGCGGTGCGCAAACTGACCGACGGTATCCGCGCAAACGAGGTGCCGGTGCTGCTGACGATGCGGCTTGTTCCGGTGGTGCCGTTCTTTGTCGCCAATCTGATCCCGGCCTTTCTGGGCGTCGCGACCTCGCGGTTTGCCTGGACCACGCTTGTAGGCATCGTGCCGGGTGGCTTGGTCTATACCTGGGTCGGGTCCGGTCTGGGCGAAGTTTTCGCCCGCGGCGAGGCGCCCGATCTGGGCATCCTGTTCGAACCTCATATCCTGGGTCCGATCCTGGGTTTGGCGGCACTGTCGTTGATGCCGATCCTGCTGAAATCCCTGCGGAGGACCTGAGATGGAACGCATCGAAACCGATATCTGCGTGATCGGCGCCGGGTCTGGCGGGTTGTCGGTGGCGGCGGGCGCGGTGCAGATGGGCGCGCGCGTTGTCCTGATCGAGGGACACAAGATGGGCGGCGATTGTCTGAACTACGGCTGCGTGCCGTCGAAGGCGCTGCTGGCGGCGGGCAAGGCGGCGGCCGCGCACCGCACCGGCGCGGCCTTGGGTGTTGCGCCCGACGAACCCGTGCTGAGCTATGCGTCGGCAAAGGATCACGTGGCGCGGGTGGTAGCCGCCATCGAGCCCCATGATTCGCAAGAGCGGTTCGAGGGACTGGGCGTGCGCGTGATCCGCGATTTCGCGCGGTTCACCGGCCCGCGCG
The DNA here is from genome assembly GCA_020441345.1 of Paracoccaceae bacterium. Lineage (GTDB taxonomy): Bacteria > Pseudomonadota > Alphaproteobacteria > Rhodobacterales > Rhodobacteraceae > Pararhodobacter. The sequence goes on along the minus strand of JAGRMK010000110.1, from coordinate 7,141 downwards.
TGGTCGAGGCAGGCGGTTCCACGATCCACGCGCGGCGCTTTGTCATCGCCACCGGCTCTGCGCCATTCGTGCCACCGATCCCCGGTCTCTCGGGGGTGCCCTTTCTGACCAACGAAACGATCTTTGACCTGCGCGAGGCACCCGGTCATCTGCTGATCGTCGGCGGCGGCCCGATCGGCCTGGAAATGGCGCAGGCGCATCGGCGGCTGGGGTGCAAGGTGACGGTCATCGAAGGCGCGCGTGCACTAGGCAACGACGACCCCGAAGCGGCGGCGCTGGTGTTGGCCGCGCTGCGCGCCGAGGGCGTCGAAATCATCGAAGGTGCCAAGGTCGATGCGGTGCGCGGCCGCCCTGGCGCCATCGAGGTGCAGGTCGCTGGCGGAACCGTCTTCGTAGGCACGCATCTGTTGATGGCCGTGGGCCGCAAGCCGAACATCGACCGGCTCGATCTTGATGCCGCCGGGATCCGCCACGGGCGCGGCGGGATCGAGGTCGACGACCGGCTGCGCAGTTCCAATCGCCGGGTCTATGCCATCGGTGACGTAGCCGGGCGCGGTCAGTTCACCCATGTCGCGGGCTATCAGGCCGGGGTGATCATCCGGTCGATGCTGTTTGCGCTGCCTTCGAAAGCGCACGCCGACCACATCCCCCATGTCACCTATTGCGACCCGGAACTGGCGCAGGTCGGTTTGACCGAAGCCGCCGCGCGGGCGGCGCATGGCGACGCGGTACAGGTGCTGAAACTGGGATTCGACGCCGCCGACCGCGCCCAGGCCGAGGGCAAGACCAAAGGCCTGATCAAGGTGATGGTGCACAAGGGGCGCCCCGTTGGCGCGACCATCGCCGGGCCGAACGCGGGCGAAATGATAGGCATCTGGGCCCTGGTTTTGGCCAACCGGCTGAAAATGGGGGCGATTGCGGGCACGGTTTTACCCTATCCGACGATGGGAGAGCTTTCCAAACGGGTCGCGGGTGCCTATTTTTCCCCAAAGCTGTTTGAGAATCCTTTAGTCAAGCGGGTGGTCGGATTGGTGCAAAACCTGGTGCCCTGACCCCCATCTACGGGTAGGTCATGTTCTTTCGGACTCTGTCGGGCCGGTTTTTGCTGCTGACATTGGTCTTCGTCCTTTTGGCCGAGGTGATGATCCTTGTGCCGTCGATTGCCCGGTTTCGCGAAGAATACATTCTGACACGTCTTGAGCGGGCGCAGATCGCTTCGCTGGCGCTGCTGGCTTCGGATGGCGCGATCACCGACAAGCTGGCCGAGGAACTGCTGGCCACGGCGGGTGTGTTCAACGTCGTGCTGCGCCGTGACGAGATCCGGGAACTGGTGCTGTCCTCGCCCGTGCCGGGGCCGGTGGCCGGGGTGTTCGACTTGCGCGCGACGCCGCTGATAGATCTGCTGCGCGACGGGCTGGCGGCGATGTTCGCAGTGGACAACACCGTGATCCGGGTGATCGGCGACCCCGTGCAAGAGGCCGGCTTGCTGCTGGAAGTAACGATGGCCACCGGACCGATGCGCGACGCGCTGTGGCAATACGCGCGGCGCATCCTGTGGTTGTCGCTGGTCATTTCGCTGGCGACGGCGCTGCTGTTGTTCCTGTCGGTTCAGCGGCTGATCGTGACGCCGATCCGGCGGGTGATCGCGTCGATGGCCGCCTATGCCAAGGCGCCCGAGGATGCGCGTCGGATCATCGCCCCCAGCGCCCATGTCACCGAATTGCGTGAGGCCGAAGAAGCGTTACACAACATGCAGGAGGATCTGACGCAAGCCCTCAGGCAAAAGGAACGGCTGGCGCAGCTTGGCGGGGCGGTGGCGCGCATCAGCCACGACCTGCGCAATATTCTGGCGACCGCGACCCTGGTTGCCGACCGGATCGAAAGCTCCAGCGATCCGGCAGTGACCCGCGCGGCTCCCAAGCTGTTGAATTCGCTGAACCGCGCGGTCAATCTTTGCGAAAGCACGCTGGCCTTTGGCCGCGCCGAGGAACCGCCGCCCCGGCTCAGCCAGTTCGCGCTGCGGCCGTTGGTCGAGGAATTGGTGGAAACCGAACAAGAGACCAGCGCCCAGGCCGCCAACCCGGTCGAGTTTCTGGTCGATGTGCCGCCGACACTTATGCTGCGCGCCGACCCCGAGCAGGTGTTTCGCGTGTTGTCCAACCTGGTGCGCAACGCGCGGCAGGCGATCGAAGCGACCGGGCAGCCAGGCAGTATCGAGGTCAGCGCACAGGATCTGGACACCGGCACGGCGATTCGGGTGATCGATACAGGGCCGGGTCTGCCGAAGCGGGCGCGCGAGAACCTGTTCGCGGCGTTTCAGGGCGGCGCACGCAAAGGGGGCACGGGGCTGGGTCTGGTGATTGCCGCCGAACTGGTGCGCGGTCACGGCGGCCAGCTTGAGCTCGTGCGGACGGGCGAACAGGGCACAGAGTTCAGAATCTGGCTTCCGCATGAGGGGTGATCCGACCAGGCGCATGCTCTGCGAGACCGGAGGAAAAAACGCACAAACCCCCCTTGCATTACTCCGCGTGCAACGATAGATCACCCCCCACAGCGCACCCGTAGCTCAGCTGGATAGAGCACCAGACTACGAATCTGGGGGTCAGAGGTTCGAATCCTTTNNTCCTTTCGGGTGCGCCAATTTTCTCCCATCCTCCCCCTCTCGGTCCATTCAAGACACTGAATGGCAACGCCAAATTCGGTGTTCCAAACCCTTGATCGCGCGCATGGGAAATGTGCTCTGCAACGGCGGCCCGTTTGATCCCACGGCTTGACGGTGCGGCTCTTTCTTGGAACTGGACAGGCACGTCATGGGCAAAACTACCGCTGACACGGGCTCTCGCGCCCGGCTGAAATCGAACGGGACAGGCCGAAGCGGCTGGGGTCAAATCTCTATCCCGTCAGCTTCACCCTGCCTCGGCGCTGAATGTCCGCTGGGGTGTCGATGGTTTATTCGGTGCCGTCGCGTAGCGGGATGGCGTAGTCGAATGCCAGCCTGATTAAACTGGAGCGGCCTTTTGATCCGGTTTTCTGAAGCACGGACTTGATCTGGCTTCGTGCCGTCTCATGAGATGTCGATCGATGATCGGCGATCTCTTGTGTCGATAAACCTGCAACCAGGTGGTCGCATACTTGCGATTCTGCTTTGGTCAGTTCGAACAACCTGCCGAGTTGCCCAACGGGGAGCGACGGTGCCAAAGACGGCGCCATCGCCAAAAGCGCAAAACCGATAAATTGCCCTTCGATATCGCCTGAATTGTCGATTAACGGCACAACTTCCAGCGCCATCGTGAACGCGCCGTTTCCGCGCAGCCAGATAGAGCCGAAGTCAGGCGGAACCCCATTCAGGTCCAAGGTCCGGCTGGCAGCCAGTCGGAGCGCCTTGAACGCGGCTTCTGTCGTTGGATCTCGAAAGGCCAGATGCCCCGTTCGGGTAACAGAGAACTCGGAAACGGCTTCGAGCACATCTTGCATGGACGCATTGGTGTGAACAACCCGGCCCCGTTGATCCAGCAGCATCACCCCTATCGCGAGCCGATCGAGCAACGCGATTACTGCCCCATATTTTTCTCTTAACCGATTGAATGGGCGCGCAATTCGCGAAGCCAGCGCAAGATGTGTGGACATGTCGCACAAGAGCTTTCGCTCATGGGGATTCAAGGGGCCCTGCCGCCGTGACGTGGCGATAGACACGGTCTCGGCCCAATCGGGAAGCTGACGATACAACACGGCATTCCGATGGAATATTCCAAGGTGTTCCTCAAGGAATGCCGTGGAAGGATGGGCTTCGTAATCGCCATCGAAGAAGTCGCTTTCTGTAGTGACTCTGCCAAGGCCATTCCGTCTCACCGCATTCCACGCGGTAAGTTCGATCTCTGAAAATTTCTCGGAATAGACCTGGAGCTTTTCAAGATTGAAATTGGTCGATGACTTTACGAAGGTTTGCTCCGCATTCGAGATGTCTTGCACGATAATCGTGGACTTTGCTTCACCAAACAGACTCGAAACCTCGTCCAACGCCGCGGGCCACAAAGAGGAATTCAAGACCGTCTCGTAAATCCTATGGGTCGCGCCGGAAACACGTGTGTCGCCAAGGGTCATCATGGGGTTCCAGTTCTTTGAGGCTCTCGAGCCAACGTGGTCATATCCAGATGCATCCGAAAATGCCGCCAAATGTGTTCTTTTGGAAAGCCATTCATGCCGGATTGCCGTCACCTTCTCAAAGGGTGTTTGGCTTGGGCTACTGTGTCAAGCTTGATTTGCCTCGGTAAAACCGGGCAGCGTGCATGAGCTTTCGACCATGTTGACCCAGATCGCCCACTGTGCCTGTTCCCTTTGGTGTCTGGCCTCTGAGGCTTGTGAAGGGGGCAGGGCGGTTGTCCCCGTCTCGCGCCGGGCTTGGGGCAGGCCGCACCGGGTAGGAGGGGTGACTGTCGTGACCAGGGTTCCGCCCGCCCATGGGGCGCGTGCCGCCGCGAGTGGCCTGCGCACCAAGGGCGAGCGGATGGGGAACAGGCCGCCAGCGGTCATCCCGGCCGGTGCACCGGTCAGGAGTGAAAATCGTCGATCAACACATTCGGCTTGGCAAAGCGTGCCAACTCTGACTGGTCGGTGATCGTGATGCTGTTGCCGTTGACCTCGACCCCGTAGGGGATCAGCCCCTTGAAGGCGCGACTCAGGTTTTCTGGTGTCATGCCAAGCTGCGACGCAAGGCGTCGTTTTTCGATTGGCAGGATAAAGGTGGCCTCGCCCCCGAAACGGGCCTGCTGGCGCAACAGGTAATTCGCCAGTTGTTCCAGCGACGACCGCAGTTTCAGATCCTTGGTCGATTTGATGACGCTGCGGTAGCATTGCGCCAGTTCGGTGACGATGGCGCGGGCGAACCCGGCGTCTTCATCGAAGACGGCGCGCACGTCCTGACTGGGAATCAGGGCGATTCGGCTTTTTTCCAGCGTCCGGGCGGACATCAGATAGGGCGCATCCTTGATCGTCGCGGCCAGAATGAAGGTCGAAACCGGGCGCACGATTGCCATCGTCGTCTCGCGTCCGTTCCAGCTTGAGAACAATTCGATCGATCCGGACAGCACAACATGCAGGAAATCACTGGGATCTCCTTCTTGGATGAGCTCGATCTGCGGCGGAAAAGTCTGCACATAGGTGCCGCGCATGAGCGACAGGAAATGCTCATCCGCCATTTGCGAAAACAGGTGAAGCCCCCGGACCTCGGGAAAATGCGACTCTGGCATGGGTTTTGTGACGTGTCTCTTAGGTTCGCCCACACCATGCCGAAACTTGATAAATGTCAAGTTCATGGTTGATCGCTGCGATATGCGGCCTTGATTTCGCGATTGTAGCGTCATGATTGATTTGGCCAAGATACTTATTTCGCAGCGTTTTGTGATTTTCCTGATCTAGATCAAGTCTGAATCCGACCCCAAAGGCCAGTGCTGACGCAAGCCCAGACAATGGGACTGCCAAACGGCAATACAAGGGGACAGACAATGGAACTGCAAAACAAGGCCACAAGCCTTTGGGGGAACTTCTTCGATGTGAGGATGGTCCAGATGCGGACCTTCCACATGACGTGGTTCTCGTTCTTCGCATGCTTCTTCGCGTGGTTCGGCATCGCTCCGCTGATGTCGGTGGTGCGCGACGAATTGATGCTGACGCGCGAGCAGGTCGGTTGGGCAATCATCGGCTCCGTGTCGATGACGATCTTTGCCCGCCTGTTCATCGGCTGGCTGGTCGACCGGATCGGGCCGAGGAAATCCTATACCTGGCTGCTGATCCTCGGCTCTTTGCCGGTGATGGGGATCGGCTTGGCGCAAACCTTTGAAACCTTCCTTCTGTTTCGGGTTCTGATCGGTGGCATTGGCGCGTCCTTCGTCATCACGCAATACCACACCTCGGTGATGTTCGCGCCGAACGTGGTCGGTCAGGCGAACGCGACATCCGCGGGTTGGGGCAACCTGGGCGGCGGCGTCACGCAGTTCGTGATGCCGCTGCTGTTCTCGGTGTTCGTCGTCGGCTTCGGTTTCTCCGAGGCGATCGGCTGGCGCCTGTCGATGGTCGTGGTTGGCGTTATCATCTTCCTGTGCGGCATCGCGTATTACTTCCTGACGCAAGACGCGCCGGACGGCAACTTTGACGATCTGCGCGCCAAGGGCATGATGCCCGAGAAGAAGCAGGTGACGGGTGCCTATATGACGGCGCTCAAGGATCCGCGTGTCTGGGTTCTGTTCGTCATCTACGGTGCCTGCTTCGGTATCGAACTGACGGTCAACAACGTCGCCGCGCTCTACTTCATCGACTATTTCGACCTCACACTGGTCACGGCCGGTCTTGTCGCCGCGTCGTTTGGCCTGATGAACATCTTCGCCCGGACGCTGGGCGGGCTGTTCGGCGACAACTTCGGTGCGCTGTGGGGCCTGCGCGGCCGGTCGTTCTGGCTGTTCGTCTGCATCCTGTTCGAAGGTATCGCGCTGATGATTTTCAGCCAGATGCAGGTGTTGTTCCTGGCGCTTCCGTCGTTGATCGTGTTCTCGCTGTTCACGCAGATGGCCGAAGGCGCGACCTACTCGGTGGTTCCGTTCATCAACAAGAAGGCGCTGGGCGCCGTTGCGGGTGTCGTGGGTGCCGGTGGTAACGCAGGCGCGGTTCTGGCGGGCTTCCTGTTCAAGGGCGCGATCGAATGGAACCAGGCGTTCTTCATCCTGGGCATCATCGTGACCGCGGCCTCGTTCCTGGCCTTCTTCGTGCGGTTCTCGACCAAGCAGGAAGACGAAGAGCGCGCCGCCTTTGCCGCCGCGAATATCGAAACGCTGCGCCGCAAGGCCGCCCGTGCCAACGCCGATTTCGAAGCCGGCCTCGCCGCCATCGAAGCGCGCAAGACGCAGACGGCTTCCTGATTTCACTGACGGGCTGCAACGCGTGCAGCCCGCCTATCCTCACGCCGATAGGGAAGGACTTTACCCATGGCGACTTCAAGCAACACGGGTCAGCAGGGACACACCCTGACTGACTGGCGCCCGGAGGACCCGCAATTCTGGGCCTCGAAGGGCAAGGCGATTGCAACCCGTAACCTGTGGATCTCGATCCCCAACCTGCTGCTGGCCTTCTCGGTCTGGATGGTGTGGTCGGT
>JAGRMK010000109.1 GCA_020441345.1 Paracoccaceae bacterium | reverse complement strand
GTTCTGCGAGAGCTGCAATAAATGCGCCCGCGAATGCCCCTCGGGGGCGATCACGTCGGGCCCGAAGCTGATGTTCAACGGCTACGAAATCTGGAAATCCGACAGCCAGAAATGCACCACTTACCGCGTCACCAACAAGGGTGGCGCGATGTGCGGGCGCTGCATGAAAACCTGCCCCTGGAACCTGGAGGGGATCTTTGCCGAGAAACCGTTCCGCTGGGCGGCGATGCATCTGCCCGCCGCCGCCCCGGCTCTGGCGCGGCTGGATGACCGGCTGGGCAATGGCGGGCTGAACGATGTCAAGAAATGGTGGTGGGATATCGAGGTCAAGGAGGACGGCGGCTATCGCGCCCCGGCCGAACCGCCGAACCGCCGGTCTTTGCAACCCGATCTTGACCTGAAATACGCGGATCAGACACTGGCGGTCTATCCCGCCACCCTCGCGCCGCACCCCTGGCCCTATCCCTTCCCGATGGATCGCGAAGCCGGGATCGCCGCCTATCAGGCGATGATCACACCGGACGAATACAAGGCTCGGCTGGCGCGTGGCGAGACCGTGGGGCTGGCGCATGAATACCCGTCCTTTGCCGATGCGCCGGTGATCGAGGCGCGGATTTCAAAGGTCGAGGCAATGGCCAACGGCGTCACAAAATACGAATTCACCGCCCATGACGGCGGCTTGATGCCCCCCTGGACGGCGGGCGCGCATCTCGATGTGGTGGTGACGCCCGAATTCCTGCGACAGTATTCGATGTCCGGCAACCCGGCGGATCGCAGCGCCTATCAGATCGGCGTTCTGCGCGAGGATGCCGGGCGCGGCGGCTCGAAGATGCTGCACCGGATCTTCACGCCGGGGCGGCGCGTGTTCCTGTCGAAACCGATCAATCATTTCGAACTGGATGAAACCGCGAGCAAGACCTTCCTGATGGGCGGCGGCATCGGCATTACGCCGATGATCGCCTTTGCCCATCGCCTGCATGCGCTGGGTGCCGAATTCGAGCTGCACTATTCCGCCAGCCGCAAGGACGGCGCGGGGTATCTGGACGATCTGGCGGCAATGCCCTGGGCCGGGCGCGTGCATCTGCACCTGTCGGATCAGGGTTCGCGCGCCGATCTGGATGCGGTGCTGGCCGGGTATCGACCGGGGTGGCATGTTTATACCTGCGGCCCGGATCGCTACATGACCGGGGTGATCGAGGCGGCGACGCGCCAAGGCTACCCCGAAGAGGCGCGGCACCTCGAATACTTCTCGGTCCCCGAGCAGCCCGAGTATGTGAACCATCCGTTCAGCATCAGCCTCGCGCGGTCTGGCCGCACATTGGCGGTGCCGGTCGACAAGTCAATTGCCGATGTCCTGATCGAGAACGGCATTCCCGTCGATCTGAAATGTTCGGACGGGATCTGTGGCGTGTGCAAATGCGGGCTGGTGGATGGTGCCGTGGAGCACCGCGATTTCGTGCTGTCCAAGGCGCAGCGTGCGCATCAGATCATCACCTGCCAGTCGCGCGCGGCAGAGGACGGGGGCACGATCACGCTGGATCTCTGACGACGCGGCGATAGATATCGCGCGGCTCTTGGAAGGGCGGCGTCACAGGCTTAGGTAACGGGGAACGGAGGCCTCATGCATCATTTTTCCCTGCTCGACCTGTCCCCCATCCCCGAGGGTGGCACCGCGGCGCAAGCCCTTGGCAACACGGTCTCATTGGCGCAAACCGCCGAGCGCGCGGGCTATCACCGCTTCTGGCTGGCCGAACATCACAACATGCCCGGCATCGCCAGCGCCGCGACCGCCGTGCTGATCGACCATGTGGCCGGCCAGACGCAAAGCATCCGCGTCGGCGCCGGCGGCATCATGCTGCCCAA
>JAGRMK010000108.1:11096-12768 GCA_020441345.1 Paracoccaceae bacterium | reverse complement strand
CAGGGCGGTTTCATAGCCGGTGGTGGCGCTCTTCAATTCGGCAGGAATCGCGCCGCCTGAATTACATGGTGCGCGCCTCGGCAACCCTCTCGGAACCCTGGAGTTCTGGACAAAATCCGGTCGAAACAGCTGCTCCCACCGGCGTCAAATTGAACCATTTCCGTTGTTTGCCATAAGCTTAGGAGGTATGTTTCTGGGGCGGGATGGCGTATAGCATATCGGCCCCCGGGCACCACATTTCTTGCAATGACCATTCCCGCGCGGCGAAGTTGCGCAGCTTTCGGCGTTCTTGATATTGCGCGCTTGTATGAGGCTGCGCCGTTGGCGGTTGTGCCGACCAAGAGAGTGCTGTCAGGTGGATGCCAGATCTGTGCTCCGATAGGGCTTGCGGGAAACCTGTTTCTCAATCCAAACCCCGAGGATTGAAGGAAGGCCATGCGCTGTTTTTCGTTGGCGGGCTTGAAAGTCGCAAGATCCGGTGCGAGGGCACCCGATAGCGGGTGAACCGCGCGCGGCGACACCCGCCCGTCATCCCGTGTCGCCCATGACGCAGGCGGGACTCGAAAAACGGAACAAACGTCGCCTTCGTCTGTCAGGCCTTTGACGCCAAGGCCAACAACGAGCGGAACTCTTCGGCCAGATCCGGGATGCTTCGCCGGTTGCCTACGATCTGGCTTTCCAGCAGATGCCGGAAGACGCCGTCCACGGCACCATAGAGCACGGGGGTAGACAGACTGTCCGAGCGTTCGCCCGTGACCCGTTCGACCAGCCCCATCAGCGAGCCCTCGATTTCGGCCACGACTGGTTGAAAGACGGGATCGAACAGCGCCTGGTTGCGAATGTCATACCAGAGCCTGTGCGTTTCGGCCTCCTCGACGATCGAGGCGGCAAGCCCTTCGGCAAAAGCCTGGAACAGGTCTTCACGTGTCTTGGCCCCGGCGATGCGAGCGCCGATATCGGCGGCGAACGCCTCTTTGTAGAGGCGCACGCAATAGATCAGCAGCTGCTCCTTGTTCTCGAAATAGTAGTGCAGCATGCCCAGCGAGAGTTCGGATTGCGCGGCGATGTCGCGCAGGGTGGTATTGGCGTAGCCATAGCGTTTCAGCGCCTCGATGGCGCTTTCGGCCAATTCGCGTTTCTTCGCGTCCCGCTTGGCGCCCTTGATGGCGGCGCGTGCGGCAAGCTTTCCTATCGGCTTCTGATCGGTCATGACCGCGCTAATACCTTCTCTGTGTTACCCCAGCAACGCGTTTACGAAGATCCGCGGCAGTTTCAGCCATCCCGGTTTATACTGGAACCTCGTCAACAGACGGCCGATCACGTGCTGTCGGCGGTTGGTCACGAACCATGGCGGGCGCGGCAACAGGGTAAGCCGCCCCGATGCCAGATTGCGCGGAAAGGGGCTCCAGGGGGCTTCGATCACGGTGCGTTCGGTCCCGTCCAGCATGAAGCAGTTGTGCACGGTGCCGATCCCGGATTCCACGTTTTGCAGCGTTGCTCCGGCGAACCCGCCCCAGGGAACCGGCGCCAGCAAAAAGCCAAGCCCGGTCCAGGCATTGATGGCGATCGTGCCATAGCGGAAATCGGCAAGGATTTCTTCGAACCGCTTGCGCCCGATCTTTCGGATCGTGGCCGGGTGGATCAGGATGTTACCGCCCAGCGTGCCGTAGAG
>JAGRMK010000108.1:0-11030 GCA_020441345.1 Paracoccaceae bacterium | reverse complement strand
CCAGATGCTTGACGCCAAGCGCCGGGGCGAACACCTCTTGTTGCCTGAGCCATTCGGTATCGCCGCGCTCCATGTCCGCGACATAGCAGGGCGGCACACCTTGGCCGCGGGCAAAGTGCTGTTCCCCGTCGGCATGGTCCGCAAATTCTGCCAGGCGGGCCTCGGCGCCGGGATAATAGGCCTCGCGCCGCGCGTGTTCGGCCATCACGCGGGCGACTTCTTTCATCAGGGGTTCGGTCTTGTCCCAGCCGCCCGGCAGGATCAGAGACTGCACGGCAACGCAGTTGAAGCCCGAGTTGTGCAGTTTCTGCGTGGCGATGTGTTCGGCCTGAAAGCGGATATCGGCTGCCGACCATGGGCCCGGCACAACGATGGTCGGGCAGACTGCACCCAGTTCGGATGTGATGGGGCGGGGATTTTTCGGTGTTCCAGCCGCCTTGTTTCGTGCGCCTTCTTCGCCCGTGCCCCAGACAATCGCGTCATGCGTCGCGCGGGCGCCTGTGATATGGATTTCCTCGATCAACGGATGACCGGTCAGATAGGCACCCGCCGCCCCGTTCCCTTTGACGATGCGCAGCGCATCGCGGTCGATCAGCGGTTTCAGCGCGGCGCGCAGGTAGTCGGTCAGATAGTCGTTGACCGGATTCATCTTCAACAACACCACCTGGTTTTCCAGGAACAGCTTCTGGAACGCATCCAGCGGCGAGATCGCGGCGATGTTGCCCGCGCCCAGCACCAGAGCCACCTTGCCGACCCGCTTGTCCGGCGCGATGTCGTAAGCCCTCGCGGCGTGGGATTTCAGGGTGGCTGGCGTCACGCCGGGCTGCATCCAGATGTCGGCCTTGACCCCCGACAGCAGCAAACGGTCCCATATCGAATGCGGCGCGACCCGCACGGCGATCTGCCCGTTGGGCAACTCGCGCGTCGGCAGGTGCCGCAAATAGGCCTTGCCCTCGATCTGAGAGAGGGTCTGCATCAACCCGTTGCACATGCCCATCACGGCATAGGGGCCGCTGATCCACTCTTCGCCGGCAAGGGGCGAATTCGGGGCGAGGCGCTTCTTGCGCGCGGCGGTCGTGGCCCAGCCTTCGGCCACCGGCATCAGCGCATCCTTGACGGCCTGAAGCAGCGCGATCCGGTCGCCAACCGAGCTGCGCGCCCAGTCGTGCTTGGCGGCATCCAGCGCCTCGAGATCGGCATCATAAGAGGCCCGCAGGTCGGGGGTGAAATCGCTTTGGTGTTTCATCTCATGCTTCCTCGTCTTGCAACAGGACATGGCCGAAGTCTTCACGCAGCTTTGCCTTGATGACCTTGCCCGTGCCCCCCAGCGGCAGGGCATCGACGAAGATCACCTTGTCGGGCACCTGCCAGCTTGCGACCTTTCCGTCGTAAAAATCGAGCAGATCTTTCTCGCTCACCTCCGCTCCTTGGGCCTTGAGCACCACGAGAACCGGGCGCTCGTCCCATTTCGGGTGCCGGGCGGCAATGGCGGCGGCATTGGCAACGGCGGGATGGCCAATGGCGATGTTTTCCAACTCCACCGTCGAAATCCACTCACCGCCCGACTTGATGATGTCCTTGGACCGGTCGCGGATGATCATATAGCCGTCTGCGTCGATCGTGGCGACATCGCCGGTGTCGAACCAGCCGTCCACGGTCAGCGCGCTTTTGTCGGACTTGAAATAGGTATCCACGATCCAATGGCCGCGGATCTGCAATTCGCCCTGCGTCTTGCCGTCATGAGGCAGGATGTGGCCGGCCTCGTCGATGATCCGCAGTTCGACGCCATAGGGCGGGCGTCCCTGGCCAAGGCGGATGGCGGCCTTGGCCTCGTCCGACAGCGCGTCATGCTTTTGCAAAAGCTGGTTGAGCGTGCCCAGCGGCGAAGTTTCGGTCATCCCCCAGGCGTGGATCAGTTCCACGCCATATTTGTCGCGAAACGCCGGGATCATCGAGGGCGGCAGGGCAGAGCCGCCGACCACCGTGCGCACCAGGCTTTTCGCCTTGCTGCCGGTCTTTTCCAAAGCCCCCAGAAGCCCCATCCAGATCGTCGGCACGCCCAGCGCCAGCGTCACGGCCTCGCCGTCGATCAGCTTTACCAGACTCTCGCCATCCAGCCCCGGCCCCGGCAGGATCAGCTTCGCGCCGTTCGCGGCCGCGATATAAGGCACGCCCCAGGCATTGACGTGGAACATCGGCACCACCGGCAGAACCGTATCCTTGGCCGAGATCGCCAGCCCGTCGGGCTGGTTGCCCGCCAGCGTGTGCAGCATCGTCGAACGATGCGTGTAAAGCACACCCTTGGGATTGCCCGTCGTGCCCGACGTATAGCAGAGCGAAGACGCGCGAGTTTCATCGAATTGCGGCCAGGCGTAGCCAGCATCGCCGGTTTCCAGCAATTCGTCGTAGAAAAGCAGCCCGTCCAGCATTGCGGCTGCCGCTTCGTCGCGCGGGCCCATCAGAACATAATGCGCAACGGTCTTGAACTGCGCTTTCAGCTTTGCCACCGCGGGCAGGAACGTGGCGTCAAAGAACAGAACCCTGTCCTCGGCATGATTGACGATGAAGATCAGCTGTTCCGGATGCAGACGCGGGTTGATCGTGTGGCAGACATGCCCGGCCCCGGCCACACCGAAATAGATCTCGACATGCCTGCGGTTGTTCCAGGCAATCGTCGCGCAACGGTCTTCTGGTTGCAGGCCCAGTCGCCCCAGCGCCGAGGCCAGCCGTCTCGCGTTCCGCTCGAGCGTGGACCAGTCGGCCCGTTCGATGCCGCCCGCCGTTTCGACGGAAACGACTTCGGTCGCACCGTGATAGCGCGCCGCATGGGCAATCAGGTTCGAGATCAGCAACGGCTGATCCATCATCTTTCCTAGCATGTGCTTTCCTCCCTATTCCGCCGCGATGGCGGCTTGCGAAATGCCACGGATCAGGTCGGCGGCTTTCTCGGCGATCATGATCGTCGGCGCATTGGTGTTCCCGCCGATAAGCGTCGGCATGACCGAGGCATCGACCACGCGCAGGCCCTCCAGCCCGCGCACCTTCAGGTCGGGGTCCACCACCGCCATGTCATCGGTGCCCATCTTGCAGGTGCCCACCGGGTGATAGATCGTGTCGGCGCGGGCGCGGATGTGCTTTTCCCATTCGGCATCGCTCATCCCGTCGGTCACGCCGAACAGTTCCTTGTGGCGATATTTGTTCATCGGCTCCTGCATCAGGATCTCGCGCGTGATCTTCGCACCTGCGATCATCGTTTTCAGGTCGCGGTCATCGGACAGGAAATTCGGGTCGATACCGGGGTCAGCCATCGGATCGCCCGATTGCAGAAAGACCTCGCCGCGCGAATAAGGCCTGAGCGCGCAGACATGGCACGAAAAACCATACCCTGGGTGCAGCTTTCGCGCATGGTCATCGACGATGGAGATGACGAAGTGAAGCTGCACGTCAGGCTTGTCCAGCGATCGGTCGGTCTTGAGAAAGCCCGCGCCCTCGGCGAATGGCGTGGCGATCATGCCGGTGCCGTTCTTGCGCCACGCGAACACATGTTTGAGCAGGTTGACCGTCCCGGTCGCGCCGATGCCGAAATTGTCGGTGTCCTTCGATTTCCACGCAAGGATGAAATCCAGATGATCCTGAAGGTTCTGGCCCACGCCGGGCAGCTCATGCACCATCTTGATGCCGTGCCGCGTGATGTCCTCGCTGCGCCCGACGCCGGACAATTGCAAAAGCTGCGGTGACCCGAATGCGCCCCCGCACACGATCACCTCGCGTTTCGCTCGCGCCTGATGGCTCTGGCCTTTCTGACGATAGGCGACACCGATGGCGCGTTTGCCTTCGAAGAGAATCCGCTCGGCCCGGACCTTGGTCAGAACCGTCAGGTTCGGGCGCTGGTCCATCACCGGATGCAGATAGGCGGCGGCGGCCGAGCACCGTTCGCCATTGCGTTCGGGGCTGTGAAACTGGGTCACGGCATAGGGGCCAAAGCCCTCGTTGTCGCCGGTGTTGAAGTCCTCGCTGCGCCGGAATTGCAGACGTGTCGCGGCTTCGACAAAGGCTTCGGTGATCGGCCGGGGGCTTTTCTGGTGGCTGACATGCAGCGGACCGCCGGCGCCATGATGATCGTCCGCGCCGTCCTCGTTGTTTTCGGCGCGCTTGAAATAGGGCAGCACGCTATCCCAATCCCAACCCTCGCACCCCAGATCCGCCCATTTGTCATAGTCGTCGCGATGGCCGCGCACATAGAGCATCGCGTTGATCGCGCTGGAGCCGCCAAGCGCCCGCCCGCGCGGCTGATAGCCCCGGCGCCCGTTCAGCCCCGGTTGAGGCACGGTGTTGAACGCCCAGTTGTTGATCTTTCCGTGGCCCGGCAGCACCGCCACCACGGCGGCAGGCGCGCGGACCAGAATCCCGTCACCCCGCCCGCCGGCTTCCAGCAGACAAACCGTCGTCGCCGCGTCTTCGCTCAGCCGCGCAGCCAGTGTTGCGCCAGCCGAACCACCGCCCACGATCACGTAATCGTATTCCATGTCCAAGCTCCTCCCTCGGTGTCCACGGCGATTCCCCGGTCGCCATGCAACTAACAAACAAGAAACTAGACATTTGTCCAGAAAAAATGATTAAGTCCGATTCGGACGCAGCGTCAGGGCGTCGATCCGCCATATGGCCCCAGACCGCTGCACAACCGGGCCCTCGTGGTGGGCTGGATGCGGCGCTCGACACGATCCATGCCGGTTCGATCGCCCGCGTTGTCGCAACGCGGCAATTTCGTCCTGAAAATCGATGGCTTCGTCTGTCGGTCAGAGACCCGCCGCCACACGGAATCCCATGTTCCCGGTCGAGCTTTCGGGATCATTCTTGGTGCGGGAATGCACGTGGTAGCGGTCGCAATAGCTGACGTGGCACAGATAAGAGCCGCCACGCTGCACCCGCTCGTGGCCGGTGCTGGCCCCGGTCGGGTCACGCTCGGGCTTGCCCGGAACCGGCGCGGGGCGGGGGCCGAAGCGATCCTGCACCCATTCCCAGACATTGCCGGTCATGTTGTAAAGCCCATAGCCGTTGGGCTTGAACGCGGTCACCGGCGCAGTGCCGACATAGCCGTCGTCGCCGGTATTGGTGCGGGGGAAATCGCCCTGGAACGTGTTCATCGCATAGGCACCACCGGGCATCAGCGCATCGCCCCATGGGAATTTGCGGTTCGCCAAGCCACCGCGCGCGGCACGTTCCCATTGCGCCTCGGTCGGCAGCAACAGGCCGGCCCAACGGCAATAAGCCATCGCGTCGAACCAGCTGATATGCACGGCTGGATGATCCTGGCGACCTTGTGTGCTGCTGCCGGGCCCTTCCGGGGCGTGCCAGGCCGCGCCATGCACCTGCCGCCACCACGGCAGGCCCGGCGGGCTGTTTGCCCAGGCGCCGGGATCGGCCAGCAGCAGGTGAAAGACGAAACTCCACCCCTCCAGTTCGGCCACGGTGCGGTATCCGGTGGCCTGGACGAAGCGCGCATACTCGGCGTTCGTGACGCTGGTCGCAGAAATCAGGAAGGGCGAGACATGGGTCTTGCGACGCGGGCTGTCGCGGTCGTCGGGATAAGTTGAGCGCCGCGTGCCCATATCAAAGAACCCGCCGGGGATCGGCACCAGGCGCGCGCGCAGCTCTGCCGCCAGGCTGTCGGGGCCGGGTTGCACGGTCGCCAGAGCAGCCTCGCAGCGCGCGGTCAGGTCGGCGGGTGTGGCGCTTTGAACGCCGCAACAGCCGCTGGTCTTGGGGTCTTCGGAGTGCGACATGGCGGTTCTTCCCGGTTGCGCCGACCCGGTTGCGCTAGCCCAGATCGCGCGCAAAGTCCATGCGGCGTCAGGTCTGCGCCCCCGACCGGAACAGACGCCCTGGCGCGCGGGGCGGCGGCGCAAGCCCGGCCTGCTGCATCATCTGCCAGGCCAGCGCCTGGTTGCTGCTGACCACCGGCAGGCCCAGCGTCTGTTCCAGTTCGTCGAGGATATCGAGCGTGCGCAGATTCGTGCAGGAAAGGAACACGGCGTCCACGCCGGGCTCGGCACCAACCGCCAGCGCCGCCGAGCGGATGGAGAGCGGGTCGATCCGCGCCACCCGCGCCTCGACCTGTTCCCCGAACGAAACGGTCGCGGGCACGGGGAATCCGGCCCGCTCGAAGGCGGCGCGGATCGGCTGCGCCACGCTGTCGATATACGGCGAGACAATACCAACCGACCGCGCCCCCAAAGCGCGCATCGCTGCCAGCGCGGCGGTCAGAGGGTCGGCGACATGGTGTGTGCGGGCCGCTGATTTCACCAACTCGGCCACACGATGTGCACCGATCAGCGTGGTGCCGGATGTGCAGCCATAACCCACCGCGTCAAAGGCAGCAGCGGGCGGCAGCAAACCCGCGGCGCGCGGCAGCGTCGCTTCCATTTGCGCAATCGTGTCGGGATTCAAATCGTCGCCTGAGGGAATCCGGCTGACATACAGCGCGAGGTCTTCGGCTGCGAACAACCGGCGGAAATCCTGTTCTATGGTCTCATCGACCTGCAACACGATCAATCCAAGCGTCGCCCCAGCGCCAATGGGGCCGGTCAGGTCATAGGGAAAAGGTGTCATGCGCGCAGCTCCGGCAATGAGGCTGGCGCACGGGTTGACAGCAACTCTGGCCCCCCGGTGCGCAAAACGATGTTTTCCTCATGCACCAAGATGCGCCCCGGCGCGATCTCGGCCCCCGGTTCCAGCGTCAGCACCATACCCTCGCGCAGCGGCGTCACGTCGCGCGCTGTCACCGAGGGCCATTCCGTCAACGACAGGCCCAACCCATGCCCCAGCCGCCCGCCGCCCGGTGTTGCACCCTCGGCGATCAGCGCGTCGGTCAGCATCCGGTGCAGGTCGCAGGCCCGCATGCCGGGGCGCAATCGCTCCAGCGCCAGATCGGTCGCTGCAAATAGCGCGGCCTGCGCGCGCCGCGCGGCGTCATCGGGCGGGCCCAGAGAGAAATTGCGATCAAAATCGCAGAAATACCCGTCCTTTACCGCACCGGTGTCGAGCATCAGGATATCGCCCGCCTGCAACGGCCGCGCATCGGCGGGCGAAATCACATCGCCATAACCGCCCGGCCCCGCGCCGCCGGCGGTATAGCTCACCCAATCCGCGCCTTCGGCCAGCAGCGCGATCTGGAAATCGCGAAACACCTGATCCAGCGGGCGGCCAGCATGGGCGAAATCGGGCACCCGGGCAAAAGCGGCATCGGCGATGCGGCAGGTAGCACGGATCTTGCCCACCTCGGCCTCGGATTTGATCTCGCGCACTCGCTGGACGGTCTCGGTGGCATCCACCACCCGGCGCGGCGCGATGGCGGTGAGCAGACGGTGATAATCGCCAAGCGGCATGCGCAAATGGGTTTCCAACCCCATCGGCAGACCCAGGCACCCCGCGCCGGGCATCACCTGCCGCAGCGTTTCGGCCAGCAGCGACACACCGTCATCCAGCGGATCGGGGGCGTCCCAAGTGCGGATATCGCGCAACCAGGTGCGGCGCATCAGGTCGGCGCCGATTGCCGGGATCACCGCGATCGGCGCGGCTTCGATCGGCACGACCACGAACCAGGGCCGCGCCGGGCTTTCCCAAAACCGGGTCAGAAAGCCGGTAACATAGAACACATCGGACGGTGCGGTCAGCAACAGCACGTCGATCCCGTCTGTGGCCATCCGTGCCTGCAACGCCGCAACGCGCGCGCGATACTCTTGCGCCGGAAAGATCAACGAGCGGTCAGGCATCGGCGCTGCCCGCTTGCTCGGGCCCTTCGCTGAGGATCGCGACGACATGGGCGTCAGCCCCGATCCCCGGCACCCCGGCGAGCAGCGCCGCGACCCCGGCCCCGCCCGAAGGCGTGGTGGCAAAGCCATGCGCCGCCAGTCGCGCCGTGCCCAGAGCGGCTTCGTCCTCGGTCAGGGTGACGAGTTGGTCGGCATCGCGCGCAAGCCCCGCCAGCGCAATCATCGACGGGGTCTTGCAATCCAGCCGCCCCATTGCCGACACCGGCCCCTCCGATGTCACCAGCCGCCCGGCGCGAATGCTGTCGAACAGGGCCGGCGCGGCCTCGGGTTCGACGACGATGATCTTCGGGGTTTCGCCCCAGGCCAGGCGCGCATAGGCCGCGACCGCCCCGGCCAGCCCGCCGACACCCGCCTGCAACAGGATATGGGTCGGCGGAGCGTCGATCTGGGCGACCATCTCGGCGGCGAGTTGCAGATACCCTTCCATCACGCGGCGCGGCAGATCCGTGTAGCCGGGCCAGGAACTGTCGGACAGCAGCGTCCATCCCTCGGTTTGCGCCGCCTGCGCGGCGGCCTCCATGCTGGCCTCATAGGTCTCGCCCGCGCGCTCGACCCGCGCCCCCATCGCGCGCAGCCGGGTCGCGAAGGCCTCGGGCACCGTGTCGGACAGAAAGATCACCGCCTGCGCGCCAAAGACCCGCGCACCGGCCGCAACCGACAAGCCATGATTGCCCGCGCTGGCGGTGACATAGGTGCGTCCGGTCAGGGCATGGGCCCAATCGTCGCCGCTGCGAGCCTGATCGGCCGCGTGGGCAATGACATAGGCCGCGCCCAGCGCCTTGAAACTGCCCAGCCCCATGCGTCGGCGCTCATCCTTGAGGCAGAGCCGGGCGACCCCGGCCTCCTGTGCCAGAGTATGCGCGTCGATCAACGGAGTCTGGGCATGCGCCGGGCACAGCGCCAACAACGCCCCGACCGCCTGCGCATTACTTTCGGGAAACAAGGTCAGGCCCGGCAGCCCGGCGCCACGGAACGGATTCGGAATGGATACGGTCATGGTGGCCTCCGGTTGCGGGTGCTTTTGTGTCCCCCCGGTTTTGATGCGCTGCATGGCACCGCATTGCAAGCCTGCCGATGGCTTGCGCCAATTCCGCTGGACTTGCACCAGACAGCAAGCCACGCTGCACTTTGACCGGCTCCTCTTCAGAAAGGTTGAACTTGAGCATCAAGATCGAAATGCTGCGCTGCTTTCAGGCCGTGGTCGATCAGGGGCGTCTGTCCGACGCGGCGACGGCACTGGGGCGAACCTCTTCGGCGGTGTCGATGATGCTCAAGCAATTCGAAGAGCATATCGGCGCACCACTGTTTGAAACCACACGCAAATCGCGGCTGACCCCGCTGGGTGAGCAGATCTATCGCGAGGCACGGCGCGAACTGGAGCATTTCGACCGCACGCTGGCTGCCATCGAAGGGTTGTCGCGGGCGGAAACCGGCTTTGTGCGACTGGCGGTGACGCCCTCGGTCGCCAGCGCCATTCTGCCGCCGATCTTGCAGGCGTTCATCGTCACGCATCCCAAGGTCCGTATCGAGGTGCGCGACATGAACAGCGCCGCCGTGCAGCGCGCGCTGATGCAGGACCGTGCCGATATCGGGCTGGCCAGCATCGGGCCCGCGCCGGGGCTGGAGCGGACCCGTCTGTTTTCCGACCGGTTCGGTGTTGTGTGCCGCATCGACAATCCGCTTGCGCGGGATTGGGCGGACCTGACCTGGGACGATATCAAGGGCGAGGATTTCATCGCCAACGGGCTATGTGCGCAAATCAACGACCCAAGGTTCCTGCCTGTGCTGGCCGCCGCACGGCTGACTGTGCCGAACACCGCGTCACTGCTGGCCTTGGTGAGGGCGGGCGTCGGTCTGACGCTGTTGCCGCGGCTGGCGGTTCCCGCGGATTTCAGCGATCTGGCATTCCTGCCGCTGGCCGATGCGCAATGGCGCCGCGAGGTCTGGCTTGCGACCCCGGCGCGCGCCTGGCTGACCCCGGCTGCAAAGGCCTTTGTCGCGGCGATAGAGGCGGCGCGGCTTTCCGATCTCGACTCGGCTTAGTTCAGAGTTTCTGAAGAAACCTCCAGCTTTTTGCGTTTGATTCAAGGTTCAGACTCGCGCTTACTTGCGCGAAAGCCGCGCCGCCTGGTCGCGCGCGCTCGATCAAGGGACCGACATGAGCAACCATAAGCAGAATTTCATCGCCGGTGACTGGGTTTCCGGGGCCTCGGAGATCGCCAATGTCAACCCGTCGGACCTGTCGGATACCGTCGGGCATTTCGCGCAGGCCAGCGCCGCGCAACTGGATGATGCACTGGCCGCCGCGCGCCGCGCGCAGGCCGAATGGGCGGGTTACGGGCTGGAGCGCAAGCAAGCCGTGCTGATGGCCATCGGCACCGAGATGATGGCCCGGTCCGAGGAACTGGGCACGCTGCTCAGTCGCGAAGAGGGCAAACCATTGGCCGAGGGCAAGGGCGAGGTGTATCGCGCGGGCCAGTTCTTTACCTATTACGCCGCCGAGGTATTGCGCCAGATCGGCGACACCGCCGACTCTGTCCGCCCCGGCATCGAGGTGGACGTGCGGCGCGAACCCGTCGGCGTTGTCGCGGTGATCAGCCCGTGGAACTTTCCCACCGCCACCGCCAGCTGGAAGATCGCGCCCGCGCTGGCGTTCGGCAACGCGGTGATCTGGAAACCCGCCAACCTGACCCCGGCGTCTGCCGTCGCGCTGACCGAGATCATCAGCCGACAAGACATTCCCAAGGGGCTGTTCAACCTGGTGATGGGCCCGGGTGGCAGCGTCGGGCAACGGCTGGTCGAAAGTCCGGGCGTGGACGCGATTTCCTTCACCGGCTCGGTGCCAGTGGGCAAGGGCATCGCCGCCGCCGCCATTGGCAATCTGACCAAGGTGCAAATGGAAATGGGATCGAAGAACGCGCTGGCGGTGATGGATGACGCCGATCTGGATCTGGCGGTGTCGTTGGCGCTGGGTGGCGCATTCGGGGGCACGGGGCAGAAATGCACGGCAAGCTCGCGGCTGGTCGTGCACGCGGGCATCCATGATGCCTTCGTCGAAAAGCTGGTCACCGGGGCGCAGGCGATGACAGTTGGTCACGCCCTGGCACAGGGCACGCAGCTTGGCCCCGTCGCCAGCGCGCAGCAACTGGCCGAGAACCTCGCCTATGTCGATCTTGGCCGGGCCGAAGGCGCGGAACT
>JAGRMK010000107.1:12902-19725 GCA_020441345.1 Paracoccaceae bacterium | reverse complement strand
AAGGTCGAGGGCGTGTGCGGGCAGTTGATGCTGATCACATCCATCCGCGCGACCATCTGGTCCAGGCTTTCCCAATAGGTCGCCTCGAGCGGTTCTTCGGTATCCGGGCGCAAGCGCTTGCGGTTGTGATAGTGGATTTGCATGCCGAAAGCCTGCGCGCGCCGTGCCACGGCCTGGCCGATCCGGCCCATGCCCAGGATACCCAGCCGCTTGCCGCCGATCCGGCTGCCCAGATGGGACAGGGGCGACCAGCCCTTCCAGGCGCCAGCCTGCATTTCCGCCAGCCCTTGCGGGATCTTGCGTGTCACCGCCAGCATCAGCGCCAGCGCCATGTCGGCAGTATCCTCGGTCACGACACCCGGCGTGTTCGACACCAGAACCCCGCGTTGGCGCGCCGAGGTCACGTCGATATGGTCGATCCCCGCGCCATAATTGGCGATCAGCTTCAGCCGTTCGCCGGCCTGCCCCAGCATGGCCGCGTCGATCTGGTCGGTCACCGTCGGCACCAGCACATCGGCGCGTTTCATCGCATCGACCAGCTCATCACGGGTCATCTTGCTGTCATCATCGCGCAACTCGACGTTGAACAATTCCTTCAGCCGGGTCTCAACCGGGTCTGGCAGGCGCCGCGTCACGACGACACTCAGGCGTTTGGGGGCCATGGAAACCTCCTTGGGTCTTTTAAAACGGTCCGCTTGCTGGCAAAGTGGCGCATAGACGAACGAGGCACAAGCACTCGTGGCACACCGGCACGAAAGAAAATTACCCGGGGCCACGAGAGACCAACAGACCCGCATCGCGGGCCGGGCAGACAGGAATGCAAACGAGTTTTAGCAGGCTGGCCTTTGCCGTGATCGCCGCGCTGGGGGCGTCGGCCGCACCCGTGGCGACAGCGCAGACACCGCCGCCGACGGTCGGATCGGATTCCGGCCTGCCGCTGCCGCGCTATGTCTCGCTCAAGACCTCCGAGGCCAGGGCGCGGCGGGGGCCCAGCCTGACGCATCGCGTCGACTGGCTCTATACCCGCCGCGATCTGCCGCTGCGGGTGACGGGCGAATACGAGCATTGGCGCCGGGTCGAAGATGCCGAAGGCCAGGGCGGCTGGATTTACTACACGCTTTTGTCGGGCGTGCGCACGGTCGTTGTGCAGCAAGACCTGATCCCGATGCGCGCCAACCCGCAACCCAACAGCCACGAAGTCGCACGGCTGGAGGCCGGAGTCGTCGCGCATATCATGGAATGCGCGCCCCAGTGGTGCCGTCTGAGCATCGACGGCACGCGCGGCTGGGTCGAACGCAGCGCCCTATGGGGCCTCGACCCGGACGAGGTGCTGGACTAACCCTTGTGCCCGGCACTAGGATTTGCGGCATGAACACCGATACGATCGACAAACTGACCCGTGCCGGGCTGAACCTGATTCAGCAGGCGCTGTCGATCTTTGGCAAGGATCTGCGGCTGGCGGTCTGCAACCAGCGCTATCAGGAAATGTTCG
The DNA here is from genome assembly GCA_020441345.1 of Paracoccaceae bacterium. Lineage (GTDB taxonomy): Bacteria > Pseudomonadota > Alphaproteobacteria > Rhodobacterales > Rhodobacteraceae > Pararhodobacter. The sequence goes on along the minus strand of JAGRMK010000107.1, from coordinate 18,233 downwards.
ACCTGCCCGACGCGCTGGTGACGCCCGGCGCTTCGTTCGAGGACACGATCCGGTTTCTGGTGACGCGGGGGGAATACGGCGAACAGCCCGACCCCGAAGAGGCGGTGCGCTTGCGTGTCGAAACCGCGCGCGCATTCAAACCGCACTATATGGAGCGTCAGCGCGCCAATGGCCGCTGGATTTCCGTCGAAGGTGCACCCCTGACCCAGGGCGGCTGGGTCAGCGTCTATACCGACATCACCGAAATCAAGATCCAAGAGCAATTGCTGCGCGCCCGGTCCGAGGAACTGTCGGATCAGGTCCTGACCCATGCCGAACGGCTGGGCATGGCCAACCGCGAACTTGCGGCAGCCAACGCCGCGTTGCAGGAAACCAAGCGCGAGCTGACCGAGATGGAGGCCCGCACCCGGCTGGTCACCGAAATGATGCCCGCGCATATCGCGCATGCCAACCGCGACCTGGTCTATACCTATTCGAACCGCAGGATGTCGTCGGTGATGCCCGGCACGCCCAGCGATGTCGTCGGGCTGCATACCTCGGTCGCGCTGGGTGCGGTCACGTTTTCGCGGATCCTGCCACATATGCAAAAAGCGCTGCGCGGCGAACCTGCGGTCTGCGAAATCACGCATGAAGAAAGCGGTCGGCGAATCCGCGTGGCGCTGACCCCGGATCCGGGAATCCCGGATGCGCAGGGCATGCTCCGTGGCGGCGGCTTTTATATTCTGTCTACCGACATCACCCAGGAAACCCAGGCGCGTGCTGCCCTCATGCAAACCCGAAAACGCGAACTCGCGGCGCAACTCACATCGGGCCTGGCACATGATTTCGCCAATCTTCTGACGATCATCATGGGGCTGCAAGGCAAGTTGGCGCGGTGGCCCGGTCTGCCCGAGGAACCCGCGGATCTGGTGCGGGCGACGCTGGGCGCAGCGCGACGCGGCGGCACGCTGTTGCAACGCATCGGTGCGATTTCCGGCACGCGCGCGCTGCGCCCCGAGCCGACCGATCTGGAAACCCTGCTGGACGAATTGCGGATGATGGCAACGCCCTCTCTGCCCCAGAACACCAGTCTGAGCATTCAACTCGAACCGGGGCTGGGCCGGATGATGCTGGACCAGGGCGCGATGCAGGACAGTCTGCTGAACCTGATCCTGAACGCGCGCGACGCGATTGGCGCCGCTGGCGGGGCGATCCGGCTGAGCGCCCGCCGGGTGCGCGACACCTGGCTGGAACTGGCGGTCGAGGACGATGGCCCAGGGTTTACCGACGAGGCATTGAAACGCGCGATGGACCCGTTTTTCACCACCAAGGGCGGTGAAGGGTCGGGATTGGGTCTGGCGATGGTGTTCGATCAGGCCTCGCTCTCTGGGGGGACGGTGCGGGCGGCGAACCGCCCCGAAGGCGGGGCGCGCGTGACCCTGCGCCTGCCGCTGCGCCCGGTCACCGAGTCCACACCGCGCAAGACCCATCTGGTGCTGTTGGTCGAGGACAGTCTGGAAATCCGAACTCATGTCCGCGAAACGCTGGTTGCCCTGGGCCATCAGGTGATCGAGGCCGAAACCGCCGTCGATGCCGAAGCCCTTGCGCATATCCCCGAGATCGGCTTCGTGCTGTCGGATATCCAGCTTCGCGGCGCAGAAACCGGTGTTGACCTGCTGCACAGGCTGAACGAGCTTCGTCCCGGGCTTGCCGCGGGCCTGATGACCTCCCTGCCTGCCTCCGATCCTCTGCATCAACGCGCCGCCGCCTTTGGCGTGCTGCAAAAACCGTTCGCCGCCGCCGATCTGGAGCTTTTCGTGAGACAACGCACCCTTGCCTCTGGCGTCGCGGCGCAATAGGGCAGTCCCATGTCGCAACCGCATGTCGCCATCCTTGATGACGAGGCAGAGATCCGCCGCATTCTGGCGGATGCCCTGACCGATGCCGGATTTCGCACCACGACCTATTCGCGCGCTACCGAGTTCGAGGCGGCGCTGAAGCGCACCGCACCCGACGTCTGCCTGGTGGATCTGGGCCTGCCGGATCGCGACGGCCTGGCCCTGGTTCATCGACTGGCGCTGGAATCGGGGGCCACGATCATCATCATCTCGGGCCGCGCCAATATCAACGACCGGGTGACCGGCCTCGAGTTGGGGGCGGACGATTACATCATCAAGCCGTTCGAACCCGCCGAGGTCGTCGCGCGAATCCGGGCCCGGCTGCGCAAGACGCGCCCAACCCCGGACAGCGCCGGATCGCTGGCCCGGTTCAACGGCTGGCAGGCGCATTTCGACCGCTACTTGCTGATCGCCGAAGACGGTGCCGAGGTGCCGTTCAGCCATGCCGAAGGCGAGGTGCTGCGCTTGTTCCTCGAAGCGCCTAAGCGCCTGATCTCGCGCACGCAGATGCAGGAATCGCTGGGCGGCGCCGCCGGCGAAAGCTTTGACCGGGCGATGGATGTCCGAATTTCGCGGCTGCGGGCAAAGCTGGGCGAAGACCCCAAGAACCCCCGCCTGATCAAGACGATCTATGGCGCTGGCTATATTTTCCTGGGCGATGTGACCTGGGCTTGACGACATCGCTACAGATACCCGCGCACCAGCGCGTTGGAGACCAGAGTCCAGCCATCGGCCACGACGAAAAACGACAGTTTGAACGGCAGTGACACGATCGCCGGCGGCACCATCATCATGCCCATCGACATCAACACAGCCGCAACCACCAGGTCGATAATCAGGAAGGGCAGGAAGATCACGAACCCGACCTCGAATGCGCGCGACAATTCCGACAGCAGAAACGACGGCACCATCACCGACAGCGGTCCGGTCTGGTCCAGCACAGGCGGCTCTGGCCGCAAATCTGCCAGCCCAGCCCAGGTTTCGGGATCGATACGGGCCATCATGAAGGCGCGAAACGGCTCTATCGCACGGGTCAGGGCTTCTTCGACACCGATTTGACCGGCCTCGAGCGGCGCGATGCCGGCATCCCAGGCGGCAACAAACACCGGCTCCATGACAAAGTAGGTCAGGAAAAGCGCCAGTGTTGTCAGCAACATGCCCGGTGGCGACTGCTGCAGGCCGATGGCCTGCCGCAAGATTGCGAGAACCGTCACCACGAAAGGGAAGCAAGTCACCATCATCAGCAAGCCCGGAACCAGGCTCAGCAGCGTCAGCAAGACGAGCAATTGCACCGAGCGAACCGCAAGGCTCCCATCCGATCCGCCGTCGCCCAGCGACAGGGTCAGTTCTTGCGCCCCGGCGACACCGGGCAGCGCCACGAGCATCGCAAAACAGATACCCGTCAGAACCAGAGCGCGATGCATCACAAACCGTTCGACAGATCGGCCACTTCGGTCAGCCGTACTGCCATCTGCCCCGCCTGATCGCCCTCCAGTTCCTCAAGCGCCCCGCGCGCGATCAGCCGATCCCCGACATAGAGCTCAACCGGATCCTCGATCCGCCGGTCCAGCGTCAGCACGCTGTCGCGCTGCAAACGCAGCAGGTCGCGCACCAGGGGGCGCGCGCGACCGACGGCGACAATGATTTCGATCGGAACCTGCGTGAACGCGCCTTTGGACAGCGTTGTTTCACTGGCGGGGGCACCCGACGCGGCGTTGATTTCAGGCACGGCGACTCTCCTCGGTCTGAATAAGATAAAAACGGTCCACGGCGCGCCGGATCGTATCGGCCGTATGCGCCAGGTCGATCCGCGATTGCGTGGTGCCAAAGGCGAACTCGGCCTGCCCCTCGGCCAGATCATCGGTCTCCACCAGGGTCAGAGGTGGCAGCACCAGCCCCTCGAAGGCCGCTTCGAACGAGGCACGGCTGCCGGTCGCCACGCGCAGCGTGACAGGCGCCTCTGCGGCGGCCTGGGCAAGCGGCAATAGCTGTTCGATCGTCAGCGGAATGATTGTAGCGCGGGCGGCCGCCGGCAACACAGTCGAAAACAGCGCTTCAAACAGGGGATGCAGCGCACGCAGGACATGGCTGCGCGCCTCATGATACGTGAAGCTCAATTGCTCGACCTGTTTGGTGATCGCCGCGCGGCGCGTGGCCTCATCCGCGTCTGACTGCTGTCCGCCATCCTCCCACCCGGCAAGATAGCCGCGCTCATAGGCGTTCAAACGAATATCCTCGACCTGTTCCGGCAACAGAAATACCGGCCCATCCAGAGTTTCCGGTGTTTCAAAGACCTCCAGGCGCAACGGTTGGGCCATCAGCGCGGCTCCTCGGGTTCTTCCATCCAGTGACGCAGGATTTCCAGCGTTTCATCCTGCCGTTCGGCGATCAACGCACGCATGCGGTCAACCGGATTGACCGCGGCCTCGTCGGGCTTCTTGCCCGTAATCGCGGCCGGCCCGTCACCTTCGTCGATTTCCCCGGTCAGGACCGGCTCGTTAGGGCCGGGCAACCCGGCAGGCGCCGGGCGCGGCAGCAGATCGGCCGCGTCATCCCGGGGGGGCTGCCGCAGCAGCGGACGCAAGACGAAAAGCGCGAGGAACAACACGACCGCTGCCAGGGCGGCCAACCTGATCAGCCCCATCACGTCGAGCCCGAAACGGTCGATCAAACCCTGCCCCGGCGTCGATCCCTCGACCAATGACAATGGCTCCAGGGGAAGTGACCTGAGCGTGATCACATCGCCACGTTCCTCGTTGTAGCCGACGGTCGACGCCACCAACTCGCGCAGCGCCTCAAGTTCGGCATCCGGTCGGGGCGACCACTGCATGACGCCATTCGCGTCAGCCTCGCGCACACCGTCGATCAGCACGGCGACCGAAAGCCGCCGGATCGCGCCAGGCCCCCGTTCAAGTTCGCGGCTCGTCCGGCTGACCTCCCAGGCGGTGCGCTCACGCGATGTGACGTCGCGCGATTCCGACCGACCGTCTCCACCAGTCGCATCGCCATCTGGCAGGTTGGACGAGACGGTGACACCCGCGCCCCGTGAATCGGTCGCTGTCCTGTTGCTTTGTTCAGAATCCTGACTGATCGCGGCCCGAGAATTGGGGTCGATCAACTGTTCCACGATGGTTTCCCGATCGGTTACGGTTTCGACATTGACCTCGACCACCGCGCCACCGATGCCAACGCGCGCCTCAAGCAACCGCTCGACGTTGCGGCGCAGGACATCAGCGCGATCATGTGCCTGGGTGTTCGGGCCGGTTTCATCACCGACCACGACTCCGCCATTCGAATCGATCACGGCAACATCTTCGGCGCTCAGCCCGGCCACCGCCGATGCCACGAGAAACCGCAGGGCTTGTGCCTGCACCGGCGTCAGCGCCGCTCCGGCCGGCGTCACGGTGACCGACGCGGAAGCCTGCTGCTCTCGCCGAAACGGTTGCGTCCCGCC
>JAGRMK010000107.1:0-12845 GCA_020441345.1 Paracoccaceae bacterium | reverse complement strand
CGCCCTCCTTGGCGCGCCAGTAGGCTGCGTCGAACATCTGTGCGGTGGTGCCAAATCCGGTCAGCCCGTCTAGCAATTCATAACCCGTTGACGAATTCGCCGGCAGCCCCTGCGCGGCCAGTGCCATCCGTGTTTCGTCACGTACGGTTGACTCCACATAGATCGCATCGCCACGCACCTCATAGCGCAAACCGCGCTGGTCCAGCGCGGTGATCACGTCCCCGGCTTGCGCCCCTTCGAGCCCCGCATAAAGCAACGACATTCCCGGTGCCGTCGCGATTCGCGCGAGACCCACCACCGCCAGAAACACCCCGACCGTGGCCGCGACAACAATGATTTTGCGGCGCAATTCCAATGCGTTCCAGACTGACAGCAGCTGTTCCAAAGCCATTCCCTTCCGCGGACCTTCTGTCCCGATGAACCGATCTTTGCCCGACAGCAATTAACAATCGGTTAGTCACCCTGTGCGAAATTGACGGGCATCGAAGAACGCGAATCTGAAGGCCCTTATCGTCATGAGCACCACCGCAGAAGCCGAAAAACCCCCTGTCAAATCTTCCAGAACGGGTCTTGTTCTGGGCCTGATTCTCGCGCTTGTCGGGGCTGGCGGGGGGTTTTTCATTGCATACTCGGGAATGCTTGCGCCCCTGCTGGGCGGTGACGATCACCCTGTTGCACCAGACGAATCACATGGGCAGGACGCCGCCGATGACGGTCATGGCAGCCGGGGTAGCCCGCAGCAGAATGCCGGAAACACGGGATTCGTCCCGATCGAGGCGATTACCATCAGCTTGGGTCCACGTGGCCAATCCCGTCATCTGCGATTCGCGGCGCAGCTCGAGGTCGCCGTGCCGCATATCGCCGAGGTCCAGCATTTGATGCCGCGCATCACGGATGTGCTGAATATCTATTTGCGTGCCCTCGATCCGCACGAACTCGAAGAACCCGCTGCCCTGCTTCGGCTTCGCGCGCAGATGTTGCGCCGCGTCCAGATCGTTACCGGGCCCGGGTTTGTCTCTGACCTGCTGGTCATGGAATTTGTCTTGAATTGAAGAGGATGTCATGGATTTCCTGTCTGACTTGCTACTGGCGGCAGCCGCCCTTGGGGCCGCAATCTATTGCTTCATCCTCTCGAGGCGCCTGACCGCGCTCAGCTCGCTTGAGGGAGGGATGGGAAGCGCCATCGCGATCCTTTCGTCCCAAGTCGACGACCTGACCCGGCTGTTGAAAAGCGCGCAACAGACTGCGGGCCGAACCGGATCGCAGCTGGGTGATCAGACTGCCCGCGCCGAGGCGGTTGCAAAGCGATTGGAGCTCTTGGTTGCGTCGATGCACGATCTTCCATCCACGCCAGCCGCGCCCCCCGACCGTAGCCCCACACGCTGGCCTGCCGATGCTGGGCAACGGCGGGCGCCAATGCAGACCAACAGCCAGGAAGACGAGGACAGCACCGACGCCCCACCGCAACGCGCGCGGGTTCTGCGCCGACGCCGCGACCAGGGGGGTGCCTGATGGCCATTATCCCCCGCGCTGTACGCAAACCGCGCGCCCGCGTGTTGCCGGTCTTGATCACCTTTTTCATGCTTGGCGCGACCCTGCGCGTGATAACGGGGCTGGACGCCGCCCTTGCGCAAGGCCCGGACGAGACCGCGCATGTGGCAACGGCAGCCCTGCAGCCTGCCGCTGCGGACCCGCTACCTGCAACGGCGGATTCGATCGCATTCTCCTCGACGCAAGAGGCGGCCCAGATCCTGGTCGACATCCGGCAACGCGAACGCCGGTTGCAGGATCATGAAACCTCCTTGAACGAGCGCGAAGTGTTGATCGCGGCAGCGCAAGCGCGTCTGCAAGAGCAGGTCGATGCCCTGACCGCAGCCGAGCGCGAACTGGCAGCCACCATGGCTTTGGCAGACCGCGCGGCCGAAGAAGATCTCGGACGATTGGTCAGCGTTTTTCAGGCTATGGGCTCCGAAGAAGCAGCCGCCGTCTTCTCCGAAATGGCACCAGAGTTCGCCGCGGGGTTCCTTGCCCGGCTGGCACCGGAATCGGCAGCCGCAATCCTGTCCGGGCTGGAACCAAGACAGGCGTATGCCTTGAGCGCGATCCTCGCCGGCAGAAACGCACTGGTTCCGCGGGACTGACCGACAGGACAACAGAGATTTTTAATGCCTCTCGATCACAATGAAATCAGTCAAGAGCGGAGCACAGAATGATCGGTATCATCGGCATTGTAGTCGTGTTTGTCATGGTTTTTGGCGGGTATGTCGCGGCCGGCGGGAAATTCGGAATCATCCTGCACTCCCTGCCATTTGAGCTGACGATGATCATGGGGGCCGCGATCGGCGCGTTCCTCATCGCCAACGGCGGTGCCGGTGCCAAACAGACCATGCGCGACATCGGAAAGGTTTTCAAAGGCGCGTCGTGGAAGCCAACCGATTATCGTGACTTACTGTGCCTCTTGTTCGAACTGATCCGGCTGGCCCGCCAGAATCCGGTCGCTCTCGAAGAGCATATTGAGGCCCCTGCCGATTCGGAGATCTTCGGTCGCTATCCACGCATCCAGAAAGATCACGAGGCAGTAGAACTCATTTGCGACACGCTCCGATCAATGACGCTGAGTTACGATGATCCCCTCCAGGTCGAAGAGGTGCTCGACAAACGGATGGACGCGACGCTGCACCACGCCTTGCATCCAAGTCACGCGATGCAAACCGTTGCCGACGGCCTGCCGGCTTTGGGTATCGTCGCGGCTGTGCTTGGCGTCATCAAGACGATGGCGGCAATCGATCAGCCCCCAGAAGTGCTGGGTGGCTTGATCGGCGGGGCTTTGGTTGGAACTTTCCTCGGCGTGTTCATCGCCTATGGCTTTGTCGGACCTTTCGCCGCCAAGATGCGCTCCGTGGTCGAGGAGGACAGCCATTTCTACCAACTGATCCGCGAGGTGTTGATCGCAAATCTGCACAACCATCCGGCAAACATGTGTATCGAAGTGGGCCGCCAGAATGCACCCCACCATGTTCGACCGACCTACGGCGACCTGGAAGAAGCCATGCGCAGCCTCAAACGAGAAGCAGCATGAGACGGCTCTGCAGACACTGTAGCTGGCTGTCGGTGCTCATTGCCTCGATCTGGATCGGGGCTGATGCCCATGGACAGTCTTTTCCGGTCACAGCCGGCGAGCATAGCGGGTTCACACGCGTTGTCGTGCATGCCCCCCCTGGAACAATCTGGTCGATATCGGAACAGGCCGACCAATACCGTCTTTCGGTGACCACACCGTCTGCGCGTTTTGATCTGTCGCGCTTGTTTGACCGCATTCCGCGGACGCGCCTCGCTCAGGCGCGATCCGAAGCCGGTGCCATGATACTGACCATTCCGTGCGACTGTGACACGCGCGCCTGGGAAGAGCGCCCCGGGCTGATCGTGATCGACATCTCGGACAGCCTCGCACCCACCGTAACCGCGCCGCAATCCCCGCCGTTGCCCACGCACCGGATCGACCCGGCACGGGCTGCCGGCCTCGCGCTGGCACTGACCCACTCGCAAGACCAATTGCGTACCGAGGGCTCGCCAACAGAAACGCCGCCGTTTTCGCTGGACGGCCTGACGGAAACACTCGGACGCCCGATTGCAGAGGCACTCGGGCAGGGTCTTCTGGAGCCGGCATCTGCGGCACCGACGGATCCGCCTCCGGTGCTCTTGATGCCCGCTGACGACCAGCCACCGGTGTTACCGGATAACATGCGGATTGTTTCCGTGACCGGGCGCCCGGACCCCTCTTCCCCTGCCGAGCCCCCACTTGCCGAGAGCTGCCTGGCCGCAAGTGCCCTGGAGTTCCTTCTGACGCCATCCTCCGAACCATTCGGAACCGCCTTCGGACGATTGACCCGCCAACTGTACGGCGAATTCGATCAACCCGATCCGAATGCTCGCCTGGCTTTGATCGAGCTTTATCTGTCCAACGGCTTTGGCGCCGAAGCCCGGGCTTTGATTGACAACGATTCGGGTCCCGTCGTTGGACGCGAGCCGCTCCTGGGTATGAGCGATCTGCTCGAGAACCGGAATTCCAACTCCCGGATGCGGCTGGCGCAGATGATTGGCTGTTCTGGCCCGGCATCTCTCCTGGCGGCGCTGGCTGGAGCCTCGGATGCCGATATTCGGCTGGCGGCGTCAAGCATTGCGCTGACTTTCACCGAACTGAATGCCCCGCTGCGCGCCATACTTGGTCCCCCCCTTGCCAATCGCCTTATTGAAGCAAACGCCGTCGATGCAGCTCGTGTCGTGATCGGCGCAACACGGCGTTCTCAATGGGCAAATCCGAGCGATCTGGATGTCCTCGACGCACAACTCGACTGGGTGCGCGGACTCCCCGGCGACGCCGTTGCCCGGCTCGACTACCTTGCAGGAAGCGACGTTGCCTCGCTTCAAACGCGGCTCGACCTCGCTCTGGCGATGGGAGGCACCGTGCAACCTTCTCTTCTTGCCCAGGCGGAATCGCTCGCAAGCGCTCACCGAAACAACGCTGCTGGACCCGACCTGATGGATGCCGTCGCTCGCCTGCACGCAAGGAATGGCGCGTTTCAGTCCAGCTTTGAGACCTTGGACCGATTGCGCTCATGGCTTCCTCCCGAAAGCGCTGCACTCGGTCAAACCGGCACGCTGCGGGACGCACTTTGGCGTGCCGTCGGCGACGGCGCCGATGATCTCGCCCTGATGCACAGCGTCTTGAATCGCCAGGACTGGCAAGACCCGGGACTCCGCATTGCGACGCGGCAAACTTTGGCGCGACGGCTGATAGATCTCGGCCTCGCGCGCCAGGCTATTGCCCTGCTGCCCGAGGGCGACGACACTTCGACGCGTGAGTTGCTGGCGCAAGCCTATCTGTTGCTCAATCAACCGGATCAGGCGCTTGCCTTGCTGGCTGGGACCGAATCCGTAGCCGGTCGACGCCTTCATGCACAAGCCCTTGCTGCACGGGGCGATACAAGACGCGCGGCGCGCGAGTTCGAGGCACTCGACAGCCCCGCCGAAGCCCGAAGCGCCGCGATTCTGGCACAAGACTGGGATAGCCTGCAGCGCCTGGATGGCGGTTCCGAAAGTGGCGTTGACTCAGAGCTCGACGCAATGGGACTCGTGATGAGCAGGCGGCCCGGCTATCTGAATGCCGTTCAGCCCGATCCTTCCGAAACCGCCGCCCCAGGCAGTGGCGAGCCACCTCAACCTTTCGTGGAACGAACGGCCCGGGCGGATGCCTCGATGCCTGTCGCGCGGCAACCGATGCCGGAAATCGGCCCGACCGGCAGAGTTCAGCCAGATGCCGAAGGCTCTGCGGCTGTGTTACAAGGCGCCTCATTGCCGCCAGTCGCACAAGTCACGGGCACGGCAAGCTTGGACCCACCGCCCACGGCACCAATCGCCTTGGCAACAGATCAACCCCCCGGAGATTCGACAGCCATCGGAACACGCCCCCGGGCACCCGACCCGCTGGCCACACGACTCCCGGCTTCGGATCCCTACGATTTCGATCGGCTTGGCTTGATTACGCGCAGCGCAACGCTCCTGGGTGAAAGCGAACGCCTGCGTGACACATTGGCACCGCTCTTGCGACCCTCCACAAGTTCTGAGCCATGATCACGAATGCGCAACGCCACAATCGCGCGCACACCCTGCCGACTGCCGATCACGAAGGTGAAGCCGGAGACCCCGTTTGCAGAAATGGCCAGGAAATGCCGAATGCAAGTCAGTCGCAGAATTTGGACCATCAGGTCCGCCGGTTCAGCGCCAATCGGCAGGGTTGGCCTTATTTTTCAGCGGATGGAGTCATCTCCAGGCCCAGGAACGGCATGCCACAAACAGACTTAACGCGGTTCTGCACCCGTCAGGGCAACGGCAAATTCTTCAGGGTCAAAGGGCGCGAGATCGTCGATTTGCTCCCCGATGCCAATCGCATGAATCGGCAGACCGAACCGATCAGCCAGCGCGACCAAAACCCCACCGCGTGCGGTGCCGTCAAGCTTGGTCATGATCAACCCCGAAACATCGGCCATCTGGCGGAAAACATCCACCTGGTTCAAGGCATTCTGCCCGGTGGTCGCGTCCAGCACCAGAAGCGTATTGTGCGGGGCAGACGGGTCTTTCTTTCGGATGACCCGGACGATCTTGGCCAATTCCTCCATCAGATCGGCGCGGTTCTGCAATCGGCCCGCCGTATCGATCAACAAGAGGTCGGCACCCTCTGCCTGCGCCCGGGACAAGGCATCGAATGCCAGGGACGCCGGGTCCGAGCCCTCGGGCGCGGTCATGACCGGCACGCCGGCGCGCTGCCCCCAGACCTGCAATTGTTCGACCGCGGCCGCCCGGAAGGTATCGCCTGCGGCAATGATCACGGATTTTCCGGCGGCCCGAAACTGCGACGCAAGCTTGCCGATGGTGGTGGTTTTCCCCGCTCCGTTCACCCCGACAACCAGAACAACCTGTGGCCGGCTGGGATAAAGCGGCAGCGGACGGGCAACAGGTTCCATGATCCGCGCAATTTCTTCGGTCAGGGCGGCCTTGATCTCTTGGGTGGTTACCCGGCGCCCAAACCGCGTGGCGGCGATATTTGCCGTCACCTTGAGCGCGGTCTCGACCCCGAGATCGGCCTGTACCAGAAGATCTTCCAGTTCCTCGATCATGGCGTCGTCCAGCACCCGGCGCGGGGCGTCGCCACGACCGGTCAATCTGGCCAGCAAGCCGGGTTTCAAGGCGTCGCCGGGCGGTGTCGCAGCGGGTCGTTCCCCGGTCGCGGTGTCGGGCGCGTCGGCCTGGTTCGTGACTTCGCCTTTTCCGGCATCGCCCGGATCTGCCGTCACCAGCGCATCAAGCCCCTCATCGAGCCTGGACGAGGAGCGAAACATCCGTTCCTTGAGTTTGTTGAAGAAGGACATGCCACCCCCCAGCGCCCGTTAAGCCCATGAATACCCTTTGCAGCTAGCCTATGAGGGCTCCATATGGAAGGGGCGGCTGCGAATCGGCTGCTTCCGATCGACTTTGAATTGAACAAGATGAACTCATGCGCCTTGCCGGTTTTGCGATTGCCACACTGACACCCGCGATCTTGCTGGCCTGCGGTGCGGCATGGGGAGGCGCCTGGATCTGGGCGGCGCTGTTCTCGATGGCCCTGCTTTGGATCTTCATGGACCGGATTTCCGCGCTCACCCCGGCCGAGGGGGAGTTCCCGGCGGGCGACGGCCTGCTGGCGTTTCTTGGCGTGTTGCAACTGGCCTTTCTGCCACTGGCCATTTGGGCCTTGACCCGGTCTCTCCATGGCGCGGACTGGGTGGTGGCGCTGATTGGCTTCGGGCTATTCTTTGGCCAGATCGGCAACCCGGCGGCGCATGAGTTGATCCATCGCGCCGATCATCGCCTGCGGGCGTTGGGCCAGTCGATCTATATCGGCTTTCTGTTCGGCCATCACACCTCCGCACATCGGCTGGTGCATCATGTCCATGTCGCCACTGCGGAAGACCCGAACTCCGCACGCAAGGGGCTGGGGTTCTGGCGTTTTCTCCCGCGGGCCTGGATCGGCAGTTTCAAGGCAGGTCACGCCGCGGAACAGGCGCTGTGCCACCGCGCCGAGGGACGCCGGATCAACCCCTATCGTCTCTATGTCAGCGGCGCCCTTGCCGCGATGCTCGTCGTGATGCTGGTCTTCGGCTGGACCGGCCTTGCGGTGTATCTGGTGCTCGCAGCGCATGCGCAATCCCAACTGCTGGTGTCCGACTATGTGCAGCACTATGGCTTGCGGCGCGCAATCCGGCCCGAAGGGCGACCCGAGCCGGTGTCGATCCGGCACAGCTGGAATGCCGCAGGATGGTATTCGTCGGCAATGATGCTGAACGCTCCGCGCCATTCCGATCACCACACCCACCCGACGCGCCCTTATCCGCAGTTGATCCTGCCAGACGGCGCGCCAATGCTTCCGGCCCCGCTACCCGCGATGGCCATACTGGCGCTGGTCCCGCCGCTGTGGCGCCGGGTGATGGATCCACGGGTGCCGCTACCTTTGAACCCGCCCTCTCTCGCGCCTTCGTGACGGGCGGGCGCTGGCCCTTTCAATCGGGCTCTGTCACAGTGGGCGGCAATACGTTGGAGACGCCCATGCGAGCACAATCTACCCGATCCGCTTTTCCCCGCGCCCTGTCGCTGGCCGTGGCCGTCATGGCCGCGTCCCTGCCCGCCACCGCCCAGGAAGCAGAACCGCAGCCGATGTCCGCAGAGGCCTTTGACGCCTATACTCTGGGCCGAACCCTCAGTTACTCCGTACAAGGCACAGCCTATGGGGTCGAACAATACCTGCCCGACCGCCGCGTGCGCTGGACCTTTATCGGCGACCAATGCCAGGACGGCGTCTGGTATGAGCGCAACGGCAATATCTGCTTTTTATATGACAACGCGCCCACCAACGAACAATGCTGGACCTTCTACCAGACCGACACCGGGTTGCGCGCCGTGTTCCAGGGGCCGGATGGCGCCTCGACCGAGCTTTATGAGGTAGAGCAAAGCACCGCCCCGATGGCCTGCATGGGGCCCGGCGTCGGGGTCTGAAACCGCTCCGATACTGACGGGAAGACCCGGCCCTTCGCCGGAGCCTGCGGGTCAACCGGCGCGCGCACCCAACTGGTCCAGCATCCCGAGGCATTGGCTCAGCTGTGCCAGAGTGACGAATTCGTCCGGCTTGTGCGCCTGTGCGATCGAGCCCGGCCCACACACGACAACGTCGATACCCAGTTGCTGAAACAACCCCGCCTCGGTTCCGAAGGGCACGACATCGCTGCCATTCGCGCCGGTCAGTTCGGCCACGAGATCCCGGATCGCGTTTCGACTCATCGGCTCCAGCCCGACGACTTCGCCGATCACCTCAGTGTAGATCCGCGCGTCCGGGTGCACGCATTGCATCGCGGGCAGCAGGGTATTGGTGCAGAACGCCTCCAGGTCGGCCTTGACGAAATCGGCATCCGACCATTGAACCGGGCGCATTTCCCAATCGATCCGGGCCTTTCCGGGGATCACGTTATGCGCCACGCCGCCGATCAGCGCGCCGGTGTTGATCGTCGTCCAGGGGGGGACAAAGGGGCTGCCGGGCGGGCACCGGCGACGCAACTCTTCTTTCAACTCCAGCAGCCGGGACACGTAACGCACGGCATATTCCACCGCGTTCACGCCCAGGTCAGGGCCAGAGCCATGTCCCTCCAGCCCGGTGAAATGCGTCGAATACTCGCAACACCCCTTGTGCCCTTCGATGATGCGCATGTCGGTCGGCTCGCCGATGATTGCCATCGCAGGACGGATCCCGCGTTCGCGCAGCATCGCAACCAGCGCCTGCCCGCCCAGGCACCCGGTTTCCTCGTCATGGGTAAAGGCGAAATGGATCGGCCGGGTCAGTTCGCGCGCGGCATATACCGGGGCCATCGCCACCGCGGCAGCGATGAAGCCCTTCATGTCGCAGGTGCCGCGACCGAACAGCGCGCCGCCGCGCTCCTCCATCACGAACGGATCGCTCGCCCAGTCCTGATCGGCGACGGGCACCACATCGGAATGCCCGGACAACACGAGCCCGCCGTCCCCTTCGGGCCCGATGGTCGCCCAGAGGTTCGCCTTGGCACCGGTTTCGTCCGACAGAACCTCAACCCGCGCCCCGGCCCGTTCCAGCCGGTCGGCGAGATAGCCGATGCAGGCCATGTTGCTGCCCGACGACACCGTCGGGTAGGAAATGAGATCATGCAGGATCGCGCGGGTTTCGATCAGGTCGGTCATCGGGGCCTCGGGCAACGTCCCGGCGAGGATGGCAGAGGGGCCGGCAACCGGGTAGAAGGAAAACGACCGGCCAGGGATCAGGAAAGACCATGCTGAAGCTCGACGACCGCGACATCGCCATCTTGCGCGTGCTGGCGCTAGAAGGGCGCATCACCAAGGCCGCGCTGGCCGCGCGTGTCGGGTTGACACCGACGCCGTGCTGGGAACGGCTGGCCAAGCTGGAAAAAGCGGGCCTGATCGAGGGGTATGGCGCGCGTTTCAACCTGCGCAAACTCGGGCCCAGCGTCACGGTCTTCGTGGTGGTCGAACTGGCCGACCACACAGCCCCCAGTTTCCGCGCCTTCGAGGCGGCTATGGGGCGGTATGACGAGGTCGTGGGCTGCTGGGCACTGGGCGGCGGCTATGATTACCTGATGCAGGTCGTGACGCGGGATATCGAGGCTTATCAAGCCCTGATCGACGCGATGCTGGAGGCCCGTATCGGGTTGTCGCGGTATTTCAGCTATATCGTCACGAAGCCGGTCAAACCGACATCCGCGCCGCCCTTCGCCTTGCTTCTGGAACAGTAGAACCACCTGCCAACCCCTCCTTCTGGCAGAGCAATCATCTGCCAGAGCCCCGGAATTGGCAGCCCACCGACGCCGTCTTCCGGTCCATTCTGCACGCAGATTCGTGCAGAAAGGCCCCCTATGTCGTCCCTGTCCACCCCTCTCCCGCTCAAAGATCCGTCGCTGTTTCGCACCGCGTCCTTCATCGGGGGACATTGGCAAGAGGCAGAGGACGGCGCCTCAATCGCGGTCACCGACCCCGCGACCGGCGCCATGATCGCGCCCGTCGCCGCCCTGTCCGGGGCACAGAGCGCGCAGGCCGTTGACGTAGCGCAGGCCGCTTTCGCCGGATGGTCCGCGCAACTGCCGCAGGCCCGCGCCGCGATCCTGCGCCGCTGGTTCGACCTGATCGTCACCCACCGCGAGGATCTGGCCCGGCTGATGGTCGCGGAACAAGGAAAGCCCCTGTCCGAAGCGCGCGGCGAGATCGACTATGCCGCATCCTTTGTTGAGTTTTATGCCGAGGAATCGAAGCGCCCCAACATCGAAGGCGTGACCAGCCACCTGCCCGACGCCGAGGTCGAGGTCTGGCTGGAACCCGTCGGCGTCGTGGCGCTGATCACGCC
This sequence comes from Paracoccaceae bacterium, assembly GCA_020441345.1. Taxonomy (GTDB): domain Bacteria; phylum Pseudomonadota; class Alphaproteobacteria; order Rhodobacterales; family Rhodobacteraceae; genus Pararhodobacter. The sequence continues at coordinate 1,876 of JAGRMK010000107.1, read as the reverse complement.
CTGGAATTTTCCCTGCGCGATGCTGACCCGCAAGGCCGCCGCGGCGCTGGCCGCGGGCTGCACGGTGGTTGCGCATCCGTCCTCGGAAACGCCGTTTTCCGCGCTCGCGCTGGCCGAGCTGGCGCAACGCGCGGGCCTGCCTGCGGGCGTGTTCAACGTCGTCACGGGCCATCCCGCGACAATTGTCGGCCCCTGGACCGCTGATCATCGAGTGCGCGCGCTGTCGTTTACCGGCTCGACCGAAATCGGCCGCCTGCTTTATGCGCAATCGGCACCGACCATCAAGCGGCTGGTTCTGGAACTGGGCGGGCACGCGCCGGTGATCGTGTTCAAGGGCGCCGATCTGGATCTGGCGGTCCGCGAGACGATCAAGGCCAAATTCGCCACGTCGGGCCAGGATTGCCTGGGCGCGAACCGCATCTATGTCGAACGCGCGATCCATGACGCGTTCTGCGCGAAATTCACCGAGGCGACGCGCGCCCTGACGCTGGGGCCGGGAATGGACGACCCCGATATCGGCCCCCTGATGAACGAAAACGCGGTCGCCAAACAGGAAGCGCATGTCGCCGATGCACTGGCCAAGGGGGCGCGGCTGCTGTGTGGCGGCGCGCGTCACGGGCTTGGGCCGCTGTTCTATCAGCCGACGGTTCTGGCCGATGTGCCGGACAACGCCTTGATCATGTCCGAGGAAACCTTTGGCCCCGTCGCTCCGATCACCCCCTTTGATACCGAGGCCGAGGTCACAGCGCGGGCCAATGCCACCGAATTCGGGCTGGTCGCCTATCTGCACAGCCACGATCCCCGCCGCATCTATCGGATGACCCGGGCCCTGCAATTTGGCATGGTGGCGGTCAACCGCACCAAGGTCACCGGCGCGCCGATCCCGTTCGGCGGCGTCAAGCAATCCGGGATGGGCCGCGAAGGGGCGCGGCTGGGGATGGAAGAATTCATGGAAATCAAATACGTCTGCCGGGATTGGGCCTGAGCAGCCGAGGAAAGGACACACGCATGATCGCCAACGACCAACTTGCGCAATGGGACCGCGAGAATTTCTTTCACCCTTCGACGCATCTGGGACAGTTTGCACGCGGTGAAGCGCCGCAGCGCATCATCTCGGGCGGTGAGGGCAGCCATATCGTCGACCGCGACGGCAACCGCCTGCTCGACGGGTTTGCAGGGCTTTATTGCGTGAATGCAGGCTACGGCCGCACCCGGATTTCCGAGGCCATCGCCAAGCAGGCGCACGACCTCGCCTATTACCATTCCTACGCCGGCCACGGGTCCGAAGCCTCGATCACCCTGTCGAAGATGGTGATGGACCGCGCACCCGAGGGCATGGCGCGCGTCTATTTCGGCCTGGGCGGGTCGGACGCCAATGAGACCAACATCAAACTGGTCTGGTATTACAACAACATCCGCGGCCTGCCAGAGAAGAAAAAGATCATCAGCCGGTGGCGCGGCTATCACGGTTCGGGCCTGATGTCGGGGTCGCTGACCGGGCTTGAGCTGTTCCACAAGAAATTCGATCTGCCGCTGAGCGGTGTGGTTCATGCCGCCGCCCCCTATTACTATCGCCGCCCCGAGATCGACATGACCGAGGCCGATTTCACCGCCTGGCTGATCGCCGATCTGGAGGCGCTGATCGCGCGCGAAGGCCCCGAGACCATCGCCGCCTTCATCGGCGAGCCCGTGCTGGGCACCGGTGGTATCGTGCCGCCGCCCGCCGGATACTGGCAGGGCGTGCAAGAGGTGCTGGCACGCCACGACATCCTGCTGATCGCGGATGAGGTGATCACCGGCTTCGGACGGCTGGGCAGCATGTTCGGGTCGGATCACTACGGCATCAAGCCCGACCTGATCACCATCGCCAAGGGCC
>JAGRMK010000106.1 GCA_020441345.1 Paracoccaceae bacterium | reverse complement strand
TCCACCGTGGCGCCGGGCGACGTGGTGGTGGTGGATCGCAACTGCCACAAGTCGATCCTGCACAGCATCATCATGACCGGCGCGATTCCGGTGTTCCTGAAGCCAAAGCGCAACCATTACGGCATCATCGGCCCGATCCCGCAAAGCGAATTCGAGATCGAGACGATCAAGGCCAAGATTCGCGCCAACCCGCTTTTGGCCGGGGTCGATGCCGATACGGTGAAGCCGCGCATCCTGACTCTGACGCAATCGACCTATGACGGCGTTCTTTATAACACCGAAACCATCAAGACCCTGCTCGACGGCTACGTTGACAACCTGCATTTCGACGAGGCCTGGTTGCCCCATGCCGCGTTCCACCCGTTCTACGGCAGCTTTCATGCGATGGGACGCAAGCGCGACCGCCCGATGCATTCGGTGACTTATGCCACCCAGTCGATCCACAAGCTGTTGGCCGGGATCAGTCAGGCCAGTCACGTTCTGGTGCAGGACAGCCAGGATACCAAGCTGGATCGCCACCTGTTCAACGAATCCTACCTGATGCACACCTCGACCAGCCCGCAATACAGCATCATCGCCAGTTGCGATGTCGCCGCGGCGATGATGGAACCGCCCGGCGGCACCGCGCTGGTCGAGGAAAGCATCATGGAGGCGCTCGATTTCCGCCGGGCGATGCGCAAGGTGGATGCCGAGTTCGGCGATGACGACTGGTGGTTCGAGGTCTGGGGCCCGGTCGATCTGGCCGAAGAGGGGATCGGCCGCACGAAGGACTGGATCCTGCGCCGCACCGATGCCGACGGGGTGCAAAAGGCCGACGGGCAGGATTCGTGGCATGGGTTCGGCGACATGGCGCCTGGCTTCAACATGCTGGATCCGATCAAGGCGACGATCGTCACGCCGGGGCTCGATCTGGACGGGCGGTTCGGGGACACCGGTATCCCGGCCTCGATCGTCACGAAATACCTTGCCGAACATGGCGTCGTGGTCGAGAAAACCGGCCTCTACAGTTTCTTCATCATGTTCACCATCGGCATCACCAAGGGCCGCTGGAACACGTTGCTGACCGCCTTGCAGCAGTTCAAGGATGACTTTGACAAGAACCAGCCGATGTGGCGCGCGATGCCGGATTTCTGCGTCAAGCAGCCGCGCTATGAACACATGGGCCTGCGCGACCTATGCCAGCACGTGCACACGCTTTATGCCAAATATGACGTGGCGATCCTGTCGACCGAGATGTATCTGAGCGATCTGACCCCGGCGATGAAGCCCAGCGACGCCTTCGCGCATATCGCCAACCGCACCACCCAGCGGGTTCCGATCGACGATCTCGAAGGGCGGATCACCACCAGCCTTGTCACCCCCTATCCGCCGGGTATTCCGCTGTTGATCCCCGGTGAGGTGTTCAACCGCAAGATCGTCGAATACCTGAGGTTCAACCGCGAATTCGCACGCGAATGCCCCGGCTTCGAGACCGATATCCACGGTCTCGTGCAGGAAAAGGACCATGACGGCGTGGTGCGCTACTTCGCCGATTGCGTCGCGATCTGACCTGCCGAATGACGCCCCGCCGATGGTGGGGCGTCAGTCCTCGATGGAGCCGGGTGCCGCCGGTGACAGGTCTTCGGGACGGGTCAGGAACCAGGCCACAGCGACGACCGACATGACCAGCAGCGCCACGGCGACCGGGTGGTGGATCATCCGCGTGAGATCGCCGTTGGTGATCGCCAGGGATTGCGATAGCGAGCGCTCGAACTGCGGGCCAAGGAAGAAGGCGATGATCAGGATCACCAGCGAAAAGCCGAGGCTTGACAGAACATAACCCAGCGCCGCCGCAACCAGCATCACGCCGACACCGAACAACCCGCCCGTCGCCATCGAAACGCCGACGATGCACAGCAAGAGCGCCGAGGAAAAGATGATCGATTCCGGCGCCGACACGACCTTGACCCAGAGCCGCAATCCCAACTGTCCCATCCACAGGTTGATGAAATTGGCCATGATCATCGCGCCGAACAGGCCATAAACCAGCCGCCCCTGGTTTTCGAACAACAGGGGGCCGGGCTGGATCCCGTGGATCATGAACGCACTGATGATCAGCGCCGCGCCGACGCTGCCGGGGATGCCCAGTGTCAGAAGCGGGATCAGGTTCGCGCCCATCACCGCCGAGTTGGCTGATTCAGACGCCGCGATGCCGTGCAGATTGCCCTTGCCGAAACTGCCGGGATCCCTGGAGGCAGCTTTGGCCATGGCATAGGACATGAACGCCGCCGCGGTCGATCCGATCCCCGGAAGCGCGCCCAGGATCGTGCCGATCACCGTGCCGCGCAGCATGGTCCAGCGACAGTCCCAATATTCGGCCCAGGTCACGCGGTCGTTGTCGGGGTCGTCGCTTTTATGCAACTCGATCGCCCGGCGCTGCCCGCCGTCGGATTGCGCGAGGCGGCGCAGGATCTCCGAGATTGCCAACATGCCGATTGCCACCGCAGCCAGCGGCAGGCCATCGTAAAGCTCATAGTGACCAAAGATCATCCGCGGCGTGCCGTGTTCGGGATCGGTGCCGATGGTCGCCAGCAACAGGCCGACGGTCGCGGCGATCAGGCCCTTGATCAACGACGCGCCGACCAGCCCCGAAAGCACCGAAAAGGCAAAGATCATCAACGCCAGGATTTCCACCGGACCCATGCGCAGCGCCAGAATGGCCAGCGGCGCCGAAACCGTGATCAGCACGATATCGCTGAAGGTGTCGCCGGTGATCGACGAGAACAGCGCCATTTTCGTAGCCTTCAGCGGTTTGCCTTTTTGTGCCAGCGGATACCCGTCAAGCGCCGTTGCGGCCGCATCGGGCGTGCCGGGCGTATTGATCAGAACCGCCGGTATGGCTCCGCCCACCAGCCCGCCCTTGTTCACCCCCACGAGAAAGGCGATTGCAGGCAGGGTATCGATGCCAAAGGTAAACGGAATCGCGATGGCCATCGCCATGATCGGCCCGATCCCCGGCACCGCGCCGACGAA
>JAGRMK010000105.1 GCA_020441345.1 Paracoccaceae bacterium | reverse complement strand
TTGGTGATCGGCACCACCAGCTGCGGCCCGGCGATACTGGCGATCTCGGGATCGACATTGGTCGTGCCGATCTGGACCGCGTCGCTCTCGGGCATCAGATAGCCGATTTCCTCAAGAAACGTCTTGTAGGCCGCGGCGTTATGCGGCTTGCCGCGATGCGCCCGGTGCCAGTCGTCGATCTGCGTCTGCAAGGCGTCACGCTTGTCCAGCAGCGCGCGATTCCTTGGGGCGAGGTCGTGGATCAGGTCTGAGAACGATTCCCAGAACGCGCCAGCCTCAAGCCCGGTGCCCGCAAGCGCGCGGGAGTCGATGAAATCTGCGAGATGCGCATCGACCTTCAGGCCATGCTTGTCGATCCGTTGCGCCATGCTGCGCCCTCCGTTTTGCCGGGTGTAAAACCGCATCATTGTATGCTGTTGAATACAGGTAGGGAAAAAGTTTCCTTTAGGCAACATCGAAGCCTCGAGGATCCTGGCGATTTCGGCGAAAGGATTTTCAACGATCAAAAGCAAGTCAAATGCATAAGTAATTCTTGCACCCTCCCATACAATCACTTAGCCATAACCCTAAGTAACACAAAGGCCCCGCATGCGCAGCGAACCCCAGCTGGATGCCCTGTTCAAAGCCCTCGCCGACCCGACCCGGCGTGCGATCCTGAGCCGCCTGGCGCGCGGGCAGGCCAGCGTGCAGGATCTGGCCGCGCCCTTCGACATGGCCCTGCCGTCGGTCATGGGGCACCTGCGCAAGCTGGAAGATGCCGGGCTGATCGAAACGCAGAAAGACGGCCGCGTGCGCAGTTGCGCGATCGTGCCTTCGGCCCTGGCGCCCGTTCGGGGCTGGCTGGACGAACAGGCCGCGCTCTGGGAAGGGCGGCTGAACCGGCTGGATGATTATGTCACATCCCTCATGCAGGAGCGCGCCAATGACCCTTGATCCCGAAACCGACCTGACCCTGACCCGCACCCTGAACGCGCCGCGCGCCTTGGTGTGGGAGTGCTGGACCAAACCCGAGCATCTGGTGAACTGGTTCGTACCGCGCCCGCACAAGGTTGTCGCCTGCACCCTTGACCCGCGCCCCGGCGGGGTCTGCAACACGACATTCGACATCGACGGCACCGCGATGGAAAACAACGGCGTCTATCTGGAGGTGATCCCCGGCGAAAAGCTGGTGTTCACCGATACCTACACCGAGGGATGGAAACCCAGCCCGGACCCGTTCATGACCGCGATCATCACCTTTGCCGACGCGGGTCCCGGCCAGACGACCTATACCGCCATCGCGCGCCACCGCTCTGCCGAAAGCGCCAGACAGCACGTTGAAATGGGGTTTTACGACGGGTGGGGCACGGTCGCCGCGCAACTTGAAACCTATGCGCAGGGATTGATGCCCCAATGAGCGCCGAAAACCGAACCATGGCAATCGAGCGCGCGATCAATGCGCCGGTTGCGGTCCTCTGGGCTGCGTGGACCGACCCCGCCGCCCTGCCCCGTTGGTGGGGCCCGGACGGGTTTTCTTGCCGCACCACGCGCATCGACCTGCGCGAAGGCGGCGAATGGGTGTTCGACATGATCGCGCCGGATGGCACGGTCTATCCCAATCACCACCGCTATACCCGGCTGGTTCCGGGGCAACGGATTGATTACACCCTGCATTGGGGCGAGGACGGGCCGCTGCATGCCGAAGCCTCGGCCAATTTCGAGGACCTCGGCGACAGCACGCGGATCGCATTGCGCATGACCTTCGCCACCGCCGATGAATGCGCACAGGCGCTGGCGATGGGGGCGCCGCAGCTTGGCTTGCAGACTCTGGGCAAACTGGCGCGGCAGGTCGGCGCGCGCTGATCAACCGCGCGCGGCGGGTTTCGACGCCGCGCGGCACCGGTCGGAACAAAAGCGCACCCTATCCCAGACCTTGGTCCAGCGTTTGCGCCAGACCATTGGTCGCCCACAGGCGGCGCAGGTCTTCGTGGGCAGATCCGCTTTCTTGCGCATCTTGCCCATGGCTAAAGATCCAGCATCATTTGCGTCACCGGCCCCTGGCGGGCGCGCGGACCGACCGGCGCGGCTTTGCGGCTGCCATGGCGCGCGACGACCCTCGCTGATTCGGTGTGGAACCCGGCTTGATGGCGACGCCTGGCGATCTCTGCCCGCGCAGCACGGGCGGCGGCAGCAGGGTCAATGACCGGCTCAGGGTAGCGCCCCGCCAGAACCTGCCGCGCCTGCGGCCATTTCCACGGCTCGTGCACGAAACTGTCGGGGATCGGCGCCAGTTCCGGCACCCAGCGACGAATGAACTGCCCCTTCGGATCCTGATCGTGCCCCTGCTTCACGGGGTCATAGATCCTCAGCGCGTTGATCCCGGTGGTGCCCGATTGCATCTGCACCTGGCTCCAATGAATGCCCGGTTCATAATCGGTGAACAACCGCGCCAGATGCAACCCGGTCACACGCCAATCCAGCCAAAGGTGATAACTGGCAATCGCTTGCAACATGGCGCGCATTCGGAAATTGATCCAGCCCGTCGCGCGCAGATAGCGCATGCAGGCATCGACAAAGGGCAGACCGGTTTCACCGGCTTGCCAGGCCTGCAAGCGGACGGCATCGGTGACGGACGGGTGCAACCCTTCCATCGCTGAATGCAGCGCACGGGTTTCCAGCGCTGGCTGATCCTCGAGCTTTTGCATGAAATGATCGCGCCACGCGAGGCGCGAGTCGAAGCTGCGCAGATTGGCGCGCCAATGCCCCTGACCGCGACGCGCCTCTTTTTCCCGCGCGATGTCCTGCACCACCTCGCGCCCGGACAGCGCGCCAAAGGCCAGATACGGCGACAGCCGCGAACAGGCCCGCTCAGCCGCGAGTGGCGAGGACATCGCGCTGCGATAGGATTGGCCGCGCGTGGACGTGAAGCTTTCCAGCGCCAGCATTCCTGCCGCGCGCCCGCCCTGCTGGCGGTAGGGGCACGGATCCTCGGCCAGTCTCAGCGATCGCGCCGAAGGTAGCGCGCCGGTTCCCTCGGTGACGGGTTGCAGGGCCGCTATCTCTGCCAGGGGTTGCGCCATGAACCGGTTGCGCCGCTCGGCCCAGCCATCGCGGCTGACCAGACGCCGTATGACCCCCGATTGCGGAACCTCGACCCAGGGCAAGCCCTTGTCGCGGGCCCAGGCAGCGACCCGCAGATCCCGTGCATAGCTCCAGCCATTGCCGGTTTCCTCATGCGACACGATCTGCGCGAATCGATGCTTGGCATGCAGCCGTGCCAGAACCTCGACCGCGTCGCCCTCGCGCAGGATCAACGGCTGACCCAACGCCGCCAGATCGCGGCGCAACGCCTGCAAACACTCAGCCACAAAGGCCCATTGCCGCCCCGAGGCATCGGGTTGCGCCCAGAGATCGGGCTCGATGATATAGACCGGCAGAACCGCGCCCTGCGCTGCGGCCAGCGCCAGGGCCGGATGATCGGCAACCCGCAAATCGCGCTTGAACCAGACAAGCGACAGCATGAACACCAGCCCCCGTGACGCGATACGACCCGGCCGCACCGCCGATGTTCACGGTTTACCCCTAATTCGCCCGACACCGCAACAGGTCTCTGCCGTCAACTTGGCCCAGTCTTACCGCCAAGCGACCACGGGGTTGCCCAACTCTTGCCACAGCCCGGCGGCAGGGTCGCTTCATACCCGGTGATCCAGAAAGGAAACGCACCATGAAAGCTCAACCTTCCACCCTCGGTCGTCTTGGCAACGCGGTGAAACTGCCGTTCAACATCTTCGCCGACGAAGAGGACCGCGTCCTGATGCGCCTCGACGAGATGCAGCGGTCGATGCCCGAGGCCCTGCCGGAAAAGCGGTTCTTCAAACACTGACCCTGACGCCGGGCAGGCGCAGCGCGGTCAACAGATCGCGCAATTCCTGCCGGGCGGCGACATTCGACATGTTCAGCTGATCGACGCCCATGTCGCGCAGATCGAGCAGCGTCAGGCCGCGCGGGAACAGCTCGCGGAAGATCACGCGTTCGTTGAACCCGGGCGCCACACGAAAGCCGATGCGCTTGGCCAATTGATCCAGCGCCTCGCCGACCTTGCGCTTGTTGTGCATCTGCTGCGCGCCCAGACGGTTGCGCAGCACGATCCAGTCGATCGGCTTCAACCCGGCCTGCGCGCGCAACTGACGCGCCTGCCAGACCATTTCCGCATAGATCGACGGGCCCAGCACCTTGTTGCTGAGGGGCTCGATCCGCGCCAGCAGATCGAAATCGACGAAACTGTCATTCATCGGCGTGATCAGCGTATCGGCCAGCGAATGCGCGACCTGGCTCAGGCGCGTGTGGCTGCCGGGGCAGTCGATCACCACGAATTCGCATTCCGCGTCCAGCCCGCTGATCGCCTCGGACAGGCGGTGATCGTTGACGTTCTCATGCGGCGCAAGACGGCTGGCGTCGATCTCGGGCAACTCACGATATTGCGGCGTCGGCAAGGCCAGTCGCTCATGCGCGCACATCGCCATGCGGTTCTCGATATACCGGCCAAAGCTTCGCTGACGCAGGTCCAGGTCCAACGCCCCGACCTTGTGCCCCATCCGGGCAAGCGCCGTCGCGACATGCATCGCGGTGGTCGATTTTCCCGACCCGCCCTTTTCGTTGCCGGTGACGATGATATGCGCCACGTTGCGTCCTTGTCTGGGTTAAAAAACGAGCGGCGACTATAGGTCGGCGGCCGATGAACTGGAAGCGCCTTTGACGCGGCGCAGCGAAATCGCGACGCCGATCGGACCGATCACCTCGAACACGACCGTTGCGCCGATGGTCAGGGTCAGGATGGTCTCTGCGAACTCTGGAAACGACTGCGCCGCCACCAGCGCCATGCCCACGGCGACACCGGCCTGCGACAACAGCGCCACCCCGAACCATCGGCGTTCCACGACGGGCGACCCGGCCACCGTGCCGCCGATCCATCCGCCGACGAACCGCGCCAGGATCCGCAGTACCACATAAGCCACACCCAGCGCGCCCAGATTGAAGAAGGCAGCCGCATCCAGCGAGGCACCGGCCAAAAGGAAAAACAGCACCATGAAGGGCCAGCGGAAACCCTCGATCTCATCGAAGGACCGACGATGATGGCGGGCCATGTTGGTGATGACCGCGCCCAGGGTCATAGCGGTCAGCAGGAACGACACCTCGAAATACATGGCCAGCCCAGAGGCCAGGAACACGATGCCCAGCGCCTCGGTCCGCAGGGGCTCTCCGGGCGTAATGCGACCGGTCAGATAGGCCGCCGGAAACCCGATGATCATGCCCAGAACAACCGCGCCCCCGATCTCGCGCAGGGCTTCGCCAAAGATCGCCCAATCCGTCGGGCCGGAAAGGCTTTGCGCCACGACAATCGCCAAGCCGAACACGATCAGGCCCCAGGCGTCGTCGATGGCGACAATGCCTTCGAGCTTGCCGGCAAATCGCCCCTTGCGGTCGCCGGGCGCGATGGTTTCACGGGTGGCCGCGGGGTCGGTCGCGCAGGCCAGCGCGCCAAGAACCAACGCCAATTCTGCCGGAACCCCGAACAGGATCAGCGGTCCGGTGATCAGGACAACCGAGGTGATGACGACGGCCAGCGACACCGCAAGGATGTCACGTCCATAAGCCTTCAGGCGCGACCGCTCCAGCGACCCGCCCATCAAGAATGCAACCATGGACAAAGCCAGCGTGGACAACCATTCGAAACCCTCGATGGCGGCCTCCGGGATCACGTTGAAGCCCGGCCGCCCCATCACGACCCCCAGCACAAGCAACAGAGTGACGCGCGGCAAGCGGGTCTTGTGGCCAACCATGTCCGCAACCAGCCCCAGCAGGAACAAGAGACCGAGGGCGATAAAGGCGGTGGCCGGGGTCATGGGGTTTCCTTTGTGGGGGCAGAAATGCAAAACGCCGCCCCAAACTGGGACGGCGTTGTCGTCAAACGCAAGCGGTTTCTCAGAAACCGAGACCAGCGTATTTGTTCTTGAACTTCGACACACGGCCGCCGGTATCCATCAGGCGCGAGGTGCCGCCGGTCCAGGCCGGGTGCACGCTGGGATCGATATCGAGGGCCATGGTGTCGCCCTCGGCACCCCAGGTCGAGCGCATCTGAACAACGGTGCCATCGACCAGCTTGACGTTGATCGTGTGGTATTCGGGATGAATCGCGTCTTTCATGGTCAGGCTCCTCACTCAGCGTCGCGCAGCGCGCGATAGTTGGTCTTTTCTGCGATACGGGCCGACTTGCCGCGACGATCGCGCAGATAGTACAGCTTGGCGCGACGGACACGGCCACGACGCACCACGGTGATGCTGTCGATGTTGGTCGAATAGAGCGGGAACATACGTTCCACGCCTTCGCCGAACGAAATCTTGCGAACGGTGAACGAACCGGCAATGCCAGCACCGTTGCGACGGCTGATGCAGACGCCTTCGAACATCTGGACACGCGACCGCGTGCCTTCGGTCACCTTGTAGCCGACGCGCACGGTGTCGCCAGCTTTGAAATCTGGGATATCCTTGGCCAGAGCGGCAATCTGCTCGGCTTCGATCTGTGCGATCAGGTTCATCTGATCTACTCCTATCTTCGCTCACGGTTGGTCCGTGAAGGTGTGTGCCGCCCAGAGCTCTGTGTCTTCGATCGGGTCCCGCCGCGCCCGCAAAGGGGGGCAGCCCGCCAGAGAGTAGGTCGTCGTTTCCGGTTTCGGCCCTGCGAAGCCGGGGATCTGCCGAAGAAGACAGGGGCGACGCAGGCACTGGTCCGGTGGCCGATTCCGGCCCCAGACCGGCGCGGTATAGGCCCCGCCGCGGCGCGGGTCAAGCGCGATGGCGCGACGAAGAAGGCGGTTGGCGGCACGCCGGTTTTACGAGAGACTGGCCATGCCTCGCACGGTCGATCAAGGGCGGGGCGCACGCAAAGGGCAGACGATGATCAGGCAACTTACCGGGCACACCACCCTTGCCTTCGACCATACCGGGCGGATTGCCCTGCTGCCCGCCATGGCGCGACCGTTTCTGACGGGCTGCGCGGCGCTCTGTGTTTACGGATTGCGCCGGCCCGATCTGCGCTTGTATCCGGTCGATGCCGTGGCGAAAATCGAGACCAGGATCGCAACCATGCCACGCGGCACCCAAGAGCGCGCGGCCCTGGAACGGGCCTTTTTCGGCAAAAGCATCCGGTTGGATTTCGACCCAGACGCCGGGTTGAGCATTCCGCTGTCGGTCCTGGCGACGTGCAGGCTGGAACCGGGGGCGCCCGTGGTCTGTCAGGGGCTGGGCGATCATCTCGGGTTCTGGCCGCAGGCAGAATGGCCAGGCCCCCCCGCCACCTGAACACGCAAGCCAGCCAACGCTCGAGCAACCCCGGTCCGCCGGTGGTTTCACCCTCGCATTTTCCCGCGGTCCGCCTAAACTTGCACCGCCGTTCATTCCCCCGCGAAAGGGCCTTCGTGACAGTTTTCTCTGCTTCCTTGCGCGTGCCCGGCATCGACATTGCCCGTGGCGTGGCACTGATCGGGATGGTGGTGTTTCACCTGACCTTTGACCTGGAGATGGTCGGTTTCGTGCCGCTGGGCACGGTAAGCCAGCCGGGCTGGATGATCTTCGCCCGCCTGGTTGCGGGCAGTTTCGTGTTCCTGGCCGGGGTCAGCTTCATCCTTGCGCATGGCGCGGGCGTGCGTTGGCGCAGCTTTCGGCGCGGCACCGGTCTGGTCGTGTTGGCGGCGGTGGCGGTCAGCGCGGCAACCTGGATCGCCATGCCGCATATGTTCGTCTTTTTCGGCATCCTGCACATCATCGCCACCAGCCGCGTGCTGGGGCTGGCGTTTCTGAGGGTGCCAGTGCCGGTGCTGGTGGGTTTGGGCCTGCTGGTCTGGGCGCTCCCCTATGGGCTGAATGCCGACCTGTTCAACACCCGGTGGCTGGCCTGGGTCGGGTTCTCCAGCGCGGTGCCCCTGAGCATGGATCTGGAGCCGATCTTTCCCTGGTTCGGCCCATTCCTGCTGGGTATGGCCGCCGCCCGGTTCTTGCCGCGTGGTCGCGCCGACCGCCGCCTGGGCCCGGTCGCGCGCGCGCTGGCCTGGGCCGGTCAGCGCAGCCTGTGGATCTATCTGATCCACCAGCCTGTTCTGATGGGTATCCTCTGGTTTTTGGCCGATGCGCTCAAAGCCTAGCGCGTCTGGGGTGCCCGCGCGACTGCATGCTCAGACCGCGAAGCGGCGGCGCACCTGATCGGGGCGACCGGGAACCGACAGCCTTGCGTCGGCACGTGGCTGCGTGGCAACCAGCCGCCCCTTGGACACCACCGCCACCCGCGCGGGCCTCAGGCGCAGGGCCTCGACTGGGTTGCCGGCGTCCAGCACCACCAGCGACGCGGTGCAGCCAGGCGCCAGCCCGTAGCCCTGCAACCCCATGATCGCCGCATTCTGGGTCGTCACCATGTCAAAGCAGCGCGCCATTTCCGCCGGGTGGGTCATTTGCGCAACGTGCATCCCCATGAAGGCCACGTCCAGCATGTCGGCGGTGCCCAGCGAATACCA
>JAGRMK010000104.1 GCA_020441345.1 Paracoccaceae bacterium | reverse complement strand
CCGGTGGGGAACCCGGCCCCGCCGCGCCCGCGCAGCCCGCTGAGCTTCATCGCGTCCACGATGGCCTCGTCGCCGAGGGTCAGCGCCTTTTGCAGCCCCGAAAGCCCGCCATGCGCGCGGTAGTCGTCCAGCGACAAAGGGTCAATGAGGCCGACGCGCGCAAAGGTCAGGCGCGCCTGACCCTTCATCCAGCCCAGATCCTCGACCGGGCCCAGCGCCTTGGGGTGCGTGGCCAGATCGCCCAATAAGCCGGCCACGTCGCCCGGTTCCATCGGGCCGAAGCCGTGACGCACGCCGTCGATTTCCACCTCGACCAGCGGCTCCAGCCAGATCATCCCGCGTGAGCCGTTGCGAACGATCTGCGTGTCGGGCGCGGCGGCGCGAATCGCGGCGGCAACCTCATCGGCACCCAGCGCCACGGCGGCGCTGTCGAGAGGGATGTAGATCTTCATGCCGGTGCTCATGGGCGTGCCCCCGCGATGATCGCATCCAGTTTCGCCACGTCGGCACGGCCCACCAGTTTGCCGTCGATCATCGCCGCCGGGCCGCAGGCACAGAGGCCCAGGCAGAACACCGGCTCCAGCGTGATCGCGCCGTCGGGCGTGGTTTCGTGCCAGTCGATCTTCAGGCTGTCACGGGCGTGATCGGCCAGCGCATCGGCCCCCATCGCCTGACAGGCCTCGGCGCGGCAGATCTTCAGTATGCTGCGCCCGGCCGGGTGTTCGCGGAAATCGTGATAGAAGCTCATCACGCCATGCGCTTCGGCGCGGCTGATGTTCTGGTCCCTGGCGATCAGCGGCAGCGCCTCGGGCGGCACGAAGCCGAACGCGTCCTGCACGGCATGCAGGATGGGCAGCAGGGCCCCTTCGACGGCGCGGTGCGCGGCAAGGATCTGGCTTAGAACATCCTGTTCACGGGCCCCGAAATCTGGCGTGGCTGTCATCTGGCTTCTCCAATCGGTTCGCGATGCCTAGACGCAAAGCGATTGCCGATCAAATTGTGAATTCCGTTGTTTGATAGATGGCGTCTATCGAAAACCGCTCAGATCAAACTTTGCACAAAGGCATCCAGCAACAACGTGCGGCGCCCGACCGGCGGGAGAATGAAAGCGACATCCGTCGATGCCGCTTCGAGGCTGGCCAGCGGAATACAGGCCAACCCGCGCCCCTCGGCAAAGAAGGCGGCGGTGCGGCGGGGCAGGATGGTGGCTGCCCGCCCCTCGCCGACATGGCCAATCAGTGCGACGATGGAATTCGATTCGATACGCGGCAGCAGGGTCATGCCCGCCAGCGCAAGATGCCGGTCCATGATCCGGCGGTTCTGCATGTCGGGCGTCAGCAGGCCCAGCTCGAACCGGTCCAGTTGCGACCAGTTCAGCGTTTCGGGCAGCGCGGGATCGGCGCGCGTCACCAGCGCATAGGTTTCATTGTAGAGTCGCAGCACTTCGTATCCGGGCGGCGTGTCATGGGCCATGTCGGCGGCGGCATAGCTGAGCCCGGCGTCGACCTCGAAATCGACCAGCCGTTCCAGGATCTCGTGGCTGTTGAGCGACATCACCCGCAGCCGCACGCCCGGATTGCGCGCCAGAAACGGGCGCGTGTAATCGTGGACCGAAGCCAGGGCGGTCGGGATCACCCCCAGCCGCAGGGTGCCGGCCAACCCCTCGCGCGCGGTGGCGACATCGGATTTCATCGCCCGGGCCTCGGCGACGATGGCCTTGGCGCGGGTCAGCACCCGCTCGCCTTCGGGGGTCAGGCCGATGAACCGCGCGCCACGCAGAACCAGTTGCGTTCCCAGGGTCTCTTCCAGCGCCTTGATCGCCGAGGACAGCGTGGGCTGGGTGACGTGGCACGTCTCGGCCGCGCGTCCGAAATGGCGTTCGCGCGACAGGGCAATCAGCATTTCCAGTTTGTCGATCATGGTTGACAGCATGACGCAACGCGGGCGTGACGGAAAGGGCCCGACCCGTTGTCAGTCTGCCTTGCCGGAGGCCTGGATGTCGCCGGTTGTCAGGACCGGCGAGGCATCCAGGTCGTCGGCGTCCAGCATCGCCGCGACCCGTTCAAGGGTGGACAGGACTTGCGTCTGTTCCCAGTCCTTGAGCGCGTTGAAGTTGCGCACATAGCGTTGTTGCAGGGCGTCGGGGGCTTCGCGGATTGCATCTTGCCCCAGGTCCGAGATCACCACATTGGTCTGGCGGCGATCGGTGTCGGAGCGCACCCGCGAGACCATTGCCCGCGCAACCAGCCTGTCGACCAGCGCCGTGACCGTAGCCTGGCTGACCCCCATGCGCAGCGCCAGTTCCTTGGGCGTGTAACTGCCACCCTGCTCGGCGATGATCTGCAGGACGCGCAGTTGCGCGGGGGTCACGCCCGCCGATTGCGCAAGGTCGCGCGCGAACAGTTCCGTCGCCCGCAAAATGCGGCGCAGCGCGATCAGGCTTCGGTCAAGCTGGTCCGGCGTGTCCTGGGTCATGGGTCACTCTGGCACGAAAATGCTTCGCGCATCAATTGGGAGAAAATTGGCCAGGTGGTTAGATCAGCGAATGGAATGAGCGGTCGCGCCACGCGGTTCTCAGGATAGAAAAAATAAATATTACAATGCTATGCAAAGATAACGACACCGTATGTGACATTTTATCCGGGGCGGTTGAAATTTTCGACTGACTTGTATAGTTAGACAAGCGAAGTAACAACGATAGTGAGACCCATGCCCCGCGACGTGACCCAGGCCGAGACCCGAAAGCCCAGCATCCTGACCCCTGAATTGCGGCGCCCGACGCCCGCGGACGGGGCGCAGATCTGGGGTCTGGTCCGTGCCTGCGCGCCGCTCGACGAGAACTCGATGTATTGCAATCTGATCCAGGCGGATCATTTTCGCGATACCTGCGTGGTCGCCGAACTGGACGGCGAGATCGTCGGCTGGATCTCGGGTCATATGATCCCGAATTCTGACGTGTTTTTCGTCTGGCAGGTGGCGGTCAGCCCCAGGGCGCGGGGTCTGGGGCTGGGCAAGACGATGCTCAAGCACCTCTTGAGCCGCGACGCCTGCGCCGGGGCCGAGGCGCTCAAGACCACGATCACCAAGGACAACATGGCCTCCTGGGCGTTGTTCCGCAGCTTTGCCAGCGCCATCGGCGGGCGTCTGCACGACGCGCCGCATTACCAGCGCGAGGCGCATTTTGACGGGCATCACGACACCGAGCATATGGTGACGATCTCGCTGACCGAGCCGGCGCTGAAAAAAGCCGCCTGATCGCCCGACAGACCGACATTTTTTCCGAAAGGACTTACCCATGCCCAAAGACATGGCTTCAACAGACATGGTTTCCGACATCTCGATCTATACCCGCCGCGAAAGCGCCGCGCGGTCCTATTGCCGCAGCTTCGATGCGGTGTTCCGCACCGCCCGGGGATCCGAGATGTTCGGCGCCGACGGCACGCGCTTTATCGACTTTCTGGCGGGGTGCTCGTCGCTTAACTACGGGCACAACGACCCCGACATGAAGGCCGCGCTGATCGACCATATCGCGGGCGACGGAATCGCGATGGGCCTGGATCTGCATACCGAGGCCAAGGGCGCGTTCCTGTCTGCGTTCGAGACGCATATCCTGACGCCGCGCGACATGGATCACCGGATGATGTTCACCGGCCCGACCGGCGCGAACGCCGTCGAGGCGGCGATGAAACTGGCGCGCAAGGTGACGGGCCGCACCAACATCATCGCCTTCACCAACGGATTTCACGGCGTCACGCTGGGTGCGCTGGCAGCGACTGGTAACGGCTATCATCGGGGCGGCGCCGGGATGGATACCGCAGGCGTCACCCGTCTGCCGTTCGACGGCTATGCCGAGGGCGTCGACAGCGCGGCGCTGCTGGACCAGATGCTGTCCGATGCCTCGGGCGGCATCGACGCCCCCGCCGCGATCCTGTTCGAACCGGTGCAGGGCGAGGGCGGTCTGAACGCGGCATCCCCCGACTGGATGCGCCGCGTGGCCGCGATCGCCAAAAAACATGGCGCATTGCTGATCGTGGACGATATCCAGGCCGGCTGCGGGCGCACGGGCACCTTCTTTTCCTTCGACGGCACAGGCGTGACCCCCGATATCGTGACGCTGGCGAAATCGCTGTCCGGGTTCGGCCTGCCGATGGCCGCGCTGCTGGTGCGCCCCGAACACGACGCATTCGGCCCCGCCGAGCACAACGGCACGTTTCGGGGAAACACCCATGCCTTCGTCACCGCCCGAGTGGCGATCGAGAAATTCTGGTCCACCGACGCCTTTCAGCAATCGCTGGCCGAAAAGGCGTTGATCCTGACCACCGGGTTGCAGCAGGTGGCCGATCAGGTTCCGGGCGCGCGGTTGAAAGGGCGCGGGTTGATGCAGGGGGTGGACGTGGGCTCTGGCGCGCTGGCCGCCGCGATCTGCGCGCGTTGTTTTGAAAAGGGCCTGATCATCGAGACCTCGGGCAACGCGGATCAGGTGGTCAAGGTGCTGGCACCACTGACCACACCAAGCGCGACATTCCGCGAGGGGCTGGCTATTCTGAACGTGGCCACGGCCGAAGTCCTGGCCAGTCAAGACACCCAGATTGCAGCGGAGTAACCCGAATGATTGTGCGCGACTTCAACGACTTGCAGAACACCGACCGCCATGTTGCCGATGCGCAATGGACCTCGACGCGGATGCTTCTGGCCGATGACGGGATGGGGTTTTCGTTCCACATCACCGTGCTCAAGGCCGGGTCGGAGCACACGTTCCACTACAAGCACCATTTCGAAAGTGTCTATTGCATGAAGGGCACCGGATCGATCACCGATATCGCCACCGGCGAGACCCATGCGATCAAGCCCGGCGTGATGTATGCGCTGAACCTGCATGACAAACACATTTTGCGCGCGGACGAGGAATTGCACATGGCGTGCTGCTTCAATCCGCCCGTGACCGGCACCGAGGTGCACCGCGAGGACGGCTCGTATGCGCCCGCCGAGGACCTGAACAGGTAAGACATGACCGACACGACCCATACCGTTGAAAAGATCGGCGGCACCTCCATGTCGCGCGTGCATATATTGCGCGACACTCTGTTCCTGCGAGAGGGGGTGCGGGAAATCTATGGCCGCGTGTTCGTGGTTTCCGCCTTTGGCGGCATCACCGACCTGCTGCTGGAACACAAGAAATCGGGCGAACCCGGCGTCTATGCGCAATTCGCCAGCGCCCACAGCGGGCATGGCTGGCACGAGGGGCTGAGCCGCGTGGCCGAGGCCATGCGCGCCGCGCACCGCGTGGTTCTGGCGCATCCGGCGGATGTCGAACAGGCCGACACCTTTGTTGCCGACCGCATCGAGGGCACGCGCAATTGTCTGATCGATCTGCAGCGTCTGTGCAGCTACGGTCATTTCCGGCTGTCTGAGCACATGCTTCAGATCCGCGAATTGCTGTCCGGGCTGGGCGAGGCGCATTCGGCCTTTGCCACCACGCTAATGTTGCATCGTGCCGGCGTGAACGCGCGGTTCGTCGATCTGTCGGGGTGGCGCGACGAGGGGGATCTGTCGCTGGAGGCGCGGATCCGCGCGGCGATGAGCGGCGTCGATCCGCAGACCGAAATGCCGATCGTCACCGGCTATGCGCAATGCGCGGAAGGGCTGATGAACGAGTTCGACCGAGGCTATTCCGAGGTGACGTTCTCGACCCTCGCCGCGTTGACCGGCGCGCGCGAGGCGGTCATTCACAAGGAATTCCACCTGTCTTCGGCCGACCCGAAACTTGTGGGACAGGGCGCCGTGCAGAAACTGGGGCGCACAAATTTCGACGTGGCCGACCAGCTTTCCAACATGGGAATGGAGGCGATCCATCCCAAGGCCGCGAAGACCCTTCGTCAGGCGGATGTGCCGTTGCGTGTCACAAACGCCTTTGAGCCCGACGATCCGGGCACGTTGATCGACGACAGGCCCGCCGAAACCCCGGCGGTCGAGATCGTGACCGGGCTGGAAATAATCGCGCTCGAGGTGTTCGAACAGGACATGGTCGGCGTCAAAGGCTATGACGCCGCGATCCTCGAGGTGCTGACCCGGCATGACGTGCGGATCGTGTCCAAGACCTCGAACGCGAACACGATCACGCATTACGTCGATGCGCCGCTGAAGGTGATGCGCCGGGTCGAACGGGATCTGAGCGCGCTCTATCCTACGGCGCAGATCTCGGCGCGGCCGCTGGCGATGGCCTCGGTCATCGGGCGCGATCTGAACGGGCTCTCGGTGTTGACGCGCGGGCTTCAGGCGCTGGAGGCGAACGGCATGGCCTGCCTTGGCGCCGCGCAGGGGCCGCGCAATGTCGATGTGCAGTTCATCTTGAACCGCGACGATCTGGGCCGGGCGGTCAAGGCGCTGCATGGCGGGCTGATCGGCGCGGCGCAGACCGGCAAGAGCCCGCTGAGAACGGCCGCCTGAAGGTGCGGCCAGCGGCTTTGCGCCGGCGCTGCTAGCGCCCGGCGCGCAGCTTTCCAACGATCCCGGCCGGGAAGAAATAGACGCTCAGGATGAACAGAACCCCCAGCCACAGCAGCCAGCGGTCGGGGTTCAGCAAGTCGGGGATCAGCGGCAGACCGGCGGTGGCCTCGGATGCGGCGCCCATCAGCGATTGCAGGTAATTCTGCGCCAGAACCAGGATCGTCGCGCCGATCACCGCGCCATACATCGACCCCATGCCGCCGATCACCACCATCAGCAGCACGTCGATCATGATGTCGAAGCTGAGCGTGGTGTCCGGCCCGACATAGCGCAGCCAGATCGCGAACAGGCTGCCGGCCAGCGCGGCGATAGCCGCCGACAGGCAGGTCGCGGTGGTGCGATACCACACGACCCGATAGCCGATCGCTTCGGCCCGGAAATCATTCTCGCGGATTGCCTGCAACACCCGGCCAAAGGGCGAGTTCACGATCCGCAGCATCAGCAGGAACAACAGCAGGCAGGCCCCGAACACGAGGTAGTAGTTCAGGATCTTGCCCGACAGGTTGACCCCGAACAGGTTGCCAAGCCGCAGCGCCGGGGTCAGTTCGCGCGGGATCTGAAAATTGAGCCCATCCTCGCCGCCGGTGATCTGCGACATCTGGCTGACCAGCACCGCCACCGCCGAGGCCACGGCCAGCGTGATCATGGCAAAGAAGATCGCCCGCACCCGCAGCGAAAACAGTCCGATCAACAGTGCCAGCACCGCCGAAGCCAGCGCCCCCAGCACCGTGCCGACAACCAGCGCGTCATAGCCCCGACCCATGTGCGACGAGGCCAGCGCGACACCGTAAGCCCCCAGCCCGAAGAACATGGTGTGTGCGAAGCTGACGATGCCGGTATAGCCCAGCAGCAGGTCGTAGCTGGCGACCAGCACGATGAAGATGCAGATCCGCGCGGCGGTTTCCAGCGACCGAACGCCGGGAAACAGGAACGGTGCCAGCGCCAGCGCGATCAGGATCGCCACAAGTACCACGGCCAGAATCGTCGAGCGGGGCTTGTCGCCGGAAAGAAGCGCGTTGAGCATCTATTTCGCCTTCACCACGGGCATCATGCCTTGCGGCCGCCACATCAGGATCGCGGTCATCAGCGCGATATTGGAAATCAACGCCATCTTGGGTTCCAGAAAGGCGATGTAGTTCTGCATCAGCCCGACCAGCAGCGCGCCGATGAACGCGCCTTCCACCGATCCCAGCCCGCCGATGATCACCACGATGAACACGAGGATCATCATCGCCTCGCCCATCCCCGCCGTGATCACCTCTTGATACATGGCCCACATCACTCCGCCGAGCCCCGCCAGCGCGGACCCGGCGATGAACACGCCGATGAACACAACGCGCAGCCGATAGCCCAGCGCCTGCACCATCTCGCCGTTTTGCACCCCCGCCCGCACGATCAAGCCGATCCGGGTTCGCGTCAGGACAAGGCGCATGGCGATGAACACAACCAGCCCCACCGCCACCGCCAACAGCCGGTAGCGTTCCAGCGCCGCACCGGCGAAGGTGATCGCGCCTTTCAGCGTCTCGGGGCGGGCGAAAAAGATCTCGTCGGGGCCCCAGATCACCGAGATCATCTGCTCGATGACGATCAGCCCGCCCATCGTGATCAGGATCTGTTTCAGGTGAAACCCGTAGACCGGCCTGACGATCACCCGCTCGAACGCCCAGCCCAGGGCGCCGGTGACGATCATCGCCGCGATCACCGCCAGCCCGATCGCCGTGAGGTTGAGCAAGAGCGAGGGGGCGCCGGTCCAGTGCCCCAGCGCCAGCAGCACCGAAACCCCGACGAACGCACCGACCGAGACGAACGCGCCATGGCCGAAATTGATCACGTCCATCAGCCCGAACACCAGCGTCAGGCCCGAGGCCATGATGAAGATCATCATGCCCATCGCCAGCCCCGACACGGTCAGGGTCAGCCAGCTGGAGGTTGAGCCGATAGCAAGGTATCCCAGCACCACCAGCACCGGGATCAACAGATAGGGCGCGGCCCTGTCCAGCCGTTGCGCCAGGGTCGCGGCATGCATCGTCGGGCGATGATCGGGGGCGGCGGTCATGTGGTGCGGGTCTCCATGCTCAGGCCCATCAGCCGTTCCTGCAACGCCGCGTCGGCGGCCAGCGTGGCCATCGTTCCGGTCCAGACGATGCGGCCATCGTCCATCACCGCGGCGGTATCGCCGAGCGCCTTGGCGAC
>JAGRMK010000103.1 GCA_020441345.1 Paracoccaceae bacterium | reverse complement strand
CGATCACCGCCTGCTTGACCGAACCCACATCGGTCACTGTCGCGCCGGGCGCCAGATGCGGGCCGATTTGCGCGGCCACCGCGCCCATTGCCCCCACCGGCACCGCCAGCACCACCAGATCGGCGCCCTGCACGGCTTCAGCGGCGCTCTCGTGCACGCTGTCGACAAAGCCGATCTGCGCGGCGGCGGCGCGGGTCTCGGCGCTGCGCGCATAGCCCGCGATATGCCCCGCCAGCCCGTGCCGCCGCATCGCGTGGGCCATCGACGACGCGATCAGCCCCAGACCGATCAGCGCCACGCGGTCATAGATCACCGCCATCAGCGCACCCCCTTGAACCGGCCGATCACATCGACCACGCGCCGGCACGCGGCCTCGTCCCCGACGGTGATGCGCAGGCACTCCGGCAGATGATACCCCGCCGTGCGCCGCACGATGATGCCATCGGCCTTCAGCGCGGCATCGCAGGCTGCGGCCTCATCGGCGGTGTCGAACCGAGCCAGCAGGAAATTCGCGAAACTCTCGTCACAGCCGACGCCCATCTGCACCAGCGCGTTGCGCAGCCAGTCGCGCCAGCGCGCGTTCTCGTCCTGGCACCAGCGGGTATAGTCGATGTCGCGCACTGCCGCTTCGGCGGCTTCCATCTGCGCCTGCGACAGGTTGAAGGGCTGGCGCACGCGGTTGAGCACGTCGATGACCTCACGCTGGGCATAGCCCCAGCCGATACGCAGCCCGCCCAGGCCGTAGATCTTGGAAAAGGTCCGCGTCATGATGACGTTGGGATAGGCATCGACCAGCGCCGCGCCGCCGTCGAACCCTTCGGCGAATTCGGTATAGGCGCCGTCGTGCACAAACAGCACATAGGGCGGCAGGCCTTCGATCAGGCGACGCAACTCGCCTTCGGTCAGCATCGTGCCGGTCGGATTGGCCGGGTTGGCGATGAACACCAGCCGGGTATGATCGCTGACCGCCGCAAGAATGGCGTCCACATCGACCCGGCGGTCGGTCTCGGGCACTTCGACCGGCAAGGCACCGGCGGCATGAGCAAGGATCGGATACATCGAGAACCCGTGCCGGGTGGTGATCACCTCGTCGCCCGGTCCGGCGTAGCATTGGGTAATGAACTGCAACACCTCGTCGGACCCGACGCCGCAGATGATGCGATCGGGGTCAAGCCCATGCACCCCGGCGATCGCGCGCCGCAGCGGGCCGTGATCGGTGTTGGGATACCGGTGCAGGTTGCCCGCCGCCCCGGCGAACGCGGCCTTTGCGCGGTCGCTGGGGCCGTGCGGGTTCTCGTTCGACGACAGTTTCAAGATCTCGGTCTTGCCCGCGACATGGCTTTCGCCGCTGACATACAGCGCGATATCCATGATGCCCGGTTGCGGACGGATGGCGTCGCTCATCCCTGTTCTCCGAAATTCTGCCTCAAGGGCGTGTTCTAGTGCGATCCCCCAACCCGGACCAGCATGCCCGCGCCCGTTCGGGCCGAAACATGCCGACACGTCCCGGCAGGCAGGGGACAAGACGGAAAAGGCCGCGCCGGTTCCCCGGCGCGGCCTTTGGTGCATGCAAGACCGTCAGGCGCCGAGGCCGGATCAGTTCTTTGCGTAATATTCGACCACGAGGTTCGGTTCCATCTGAACCGCATACGGCACATCGCCCAGCGACGGGGTGCGCACGAAGGTCGCGCTCATCTTCGAGTGGTCGGCGTCGATGTAATCGGGCACGTCACGCTCGACCAGCTGGGTCGATTCGATGACGATGGCCAACTGACGCGACCGCTCGCGAACGGCGATCACGTCGCCTTCCTTGACGCGGTAGGACGCGATGTTCACGCGCTTGCCGT
>JAGRMK010000102.1:1494-1863 GCA_020441345.1 Paracoccaceae bacterium | reverse complement strand
CCTCGCCGTAGAGATCCAGCAGCGTCTCCGCCGGTTGCAACACCGCAGCCTCGACCGGCATGGCCCCCCAGCTTTGGAACGCGGCAAACAGGCGCTGCCCTTCGACGCGCGCCGTTTGCCCTGCGGCGGACATCGCCAGCACGCTCACTGCGGATCGTCCAGCATCGCGCGCACCGTCGCCACCAGATCGGCGCGCGGCACCTCGACCTGCGCGGGGCGCGATTTCCATTCCTCAAGGCTGGCGTTCTCGGCGATCTTTGCGCCCAACACCAGATCCTTGACCTGCACGACGCCGGCTTCGGCCTCTTGCGAGCCCTGGATGATGGCCACCGGTGCGCCGCGTTTATCGGCGTATTTCAACTGGTTGCC
>JAGRMK010000102.1:0-1470 GCA_020441345.1 Paracoccaceae bacterium | reverse complement strand
TGCCCAGATAGACCTCGGCGCGGATCCCGGCGCGGCGCAACTCGCCGACCATCGCCTGGTAATCGGCCATCCGCGCCTTGTCCATCACCGTCACAACCACAGGCCCCTGCACGGCCTCGGCGCCACGACCCTTGGCGGTCAGCGCAGCCAGCAGCCGGTCCACGCCGATGCTGACCCCGGTCGCGGGCACCGCCTGGCCGGTGAAGCGCTTGACCAGATCGTCATAGCGCCCGCCTCCGGCGACCGAGCCGAACTGACGTTTGCGGCCCTTTTCGTCGAGAATCTCGAAGGTCAGCTCGGCCTCATAGACCGGGCCGGTGTAATAGCCGAGACCCCGCACGACGGAGGGGTCGATGACAATGCGGTCGGGGCCATAGCCCTGTGCCTCCAGCAGCCGCGCCATCTCCTCCAGTTCGGCCACACCTTCGGCGCCGATCACCGAGCCGCCAACCAGGTCGCGCAACACAGCACAGGTCTCGGCGCCGCTGTCGCGCCGCGCCGCGGTGAAGGCCAGCACGATCTCGGCACCCTCGGACGGTAGCCCCGCCCCCTTGGTGAAATCACCGCTTTCATCCTTGCGTCCCGCGCCCAGAAGCGCGCGCACCCCGTCCTCGCCCAGCCTGTCCAGCTTGTCGATCGCGCGCAGCACGATGCCGCGCGCCTCTTCAAACCGCGACGGGTCGGCAGGGTCCAGCACGCCGGCGGCCTCCATCACCCCGTTCAGCACCTTGCGGTTGTTGATCCGCACAACGTAATCGCCCGCCAGCCCCAGATCCTCGAACACATCCGACAGCATGGCGCAGATCTCGGCATCCGCGGCAACGCTCGACGCGCCCACCGTATCTGCGTCGCACTGGTAAAACTGCCGAAACCGCCCGGGCCCGGGCTTTTCGTTGCGCCATACCGGCCCCATGGCATAGCGCCGGTATGGCGAGGGCAGATCGTTGCGATACTGCGCCGCGACGCGCGCCAGCGGCGCCGTCAGGTCATAGCGCAGCGCCAGCCAGTCGGCGTCCTCGTCTTGCCAGGCGAACACGCCTTCATTCGGGCGGTCCACATCCGGCAGGAATTTGCCAAGCGCCTCAACAGTTTCAACCGCGCTGGTTTCCAGCGGGTCGAACCCGTAGCGGTGATACACGCGGGCGATCCGCTCCAGCATCGCGGTCCGCGCCAGAACCTCGGCACCGAAATAGTCGCGAAAGCCCTTGGGCGTCTCGGCGCGCGGGCGGCGGGGGGCTTTGGCTTTGCTCATGTTTTCGTCCCGAAATCACTCGCGCGAGGTCTAACCCAAGGCGCAGACAGGGGCAAGACGGACCCGTTGACGCCCCCCTGCACAAGGCGCATTCTGCCCCCATGACAGACCAGACCACCGCCGCCGCCATCGCCCGGCTCGAAGAACAGATCGCCCACCTCACCCGCACGGTCGAGGATCTTTCGGACATTGTCGCCCGCCAGGCCCAGACGCATGAT
>JAGRMK010000101.1 GCA_020441345.1 Paracoccaceae bacterium | reverse complement strand
AGCTTGCCGCCGCGCACCACGCCGGACGGCAGCGCGTTCAGCTTGAACACCTCGCCGTCGATGACCAGCGTATGCCCCGCGTTGTGTCCGCCCTGAAAGCGCGCGATCACATCGGCGCGTTCGGACAGCCAGTCGACAATCTTGCCTTTGCCTTCATCGCCCCACTGAGCGCCTACGACAACCACGTTGGCCATGTTTTCGGTCCCTGCCTCGGTTCAAACCATGCGTTCTATAGCGATCCGGGCGGCGCAGCGAAACACCCGATTTGGCCGCACCCCGCGGAGCAGCCCCGGCGAAGCACTGGACAGCGGCGTCCGGGCTTGGCACCAAGGGGCGTAACGGTTGCAAGGAGTCCCCGCATGGCCTTTCTGATCCGCTGGCTGATCGCCTTCGTGTTACTTGCCGCGACATGGAATCCGACGTCCTACAATTATGTGCGCTGGGCGACGGAGAACTGGGAAACGCAATTGCCGGTCACGGTGCTGGGCGGGTTGATTCTGACGGTGGTCTATATCGTCTATCTGCGCGCCACGCTGCGTTCCATCGGGCCGATCGGCATGGCACTGGTCGCGGCGGTGTTTGCGGCGCTGATCTGGGTGCTGATCGATTGGGGCTGGTTGCAGACAGGAAATTCGGTGGTCAACCAATGGCTGAGCATCCTGCTGGCCTCGCTGGTGTTGGGAATCGGGTTGTCCTGGTCAATCCTGCGGCGGCGAATCAGCGGGCAGGTCGATATCGACGACGTGGATGAGGAATGACGATGTTCGCCTATATCACGCTGGGCACCAATGACATCGCGCGGGCGGCCCGGTTTTATGATGCGGTAATGGACGTGCTGGGCTATGCGCGGCTGACAACGATCCCGACGGAACTGGGTTATGGGCTTCCGGGCGGGAATTGCCAGTTGTGGGTGAACACCCCGTTCGACCGGAACTCCGCGACCGTCGGCAACGGGTCTATGCCCTGTTTCAACGCGGCCACGCGCAAGATGGTGGATGCATTTCACGCTACCGGCCTGGCACAGGGCGGTAGCGACGAGGGCGCGCCGGGGCTGCGGTCCTACGAAGCCGACTTCTACGCCTGCTACCTGCGCGATCCCGATGGAAACAAGCTGTCGGCGGTGTGCATCGGGCCAGAGTGAACACGGGTGCAGGCAAAGGGCTTGCACCCCTGAACGGCTGCGCATAGATAGGCGCGAACCGTTGCAAAGGCCGTCCCATGCAGAATGTTGTCCTCGTCATCCACCTTCTATTGGCGCTCTCGCTGATCGGCGTGGTGCTGCTGCAACGCTCGGAAGGTGGCGGGCTGGGCATTGGCGGCGGGGCGATGGGGCCGCAGGCCGGGCGTCCGCCTCTGACCGGGCTGGCCAAGCTGACCTGGGGCTTTGCGATTGCCTTTATCGGCACCTCGATCGCCCTGACGGTGATTGGCGCGTCGAACACGTCCGACAGTTCGGTGCTCGATCGGCTTGGCACAGTAACGACGCCGAGCGGCGATGCCGCGTTGCCCGATGTGCAACTGCCCGATGTGCAACTGCCGCCTGCTGGCGACAGCCCGCTTCTGCCGCCGCGGCAGGATTGATCCGAACACAGGTCTGAGGCCCAAGATTTTGCGTCAGGGGCCTCTATCACGCAGCATGTTGCGTCCGTATTGCGGAGCGCGGGGTTTTAAGCTATAGCTCGAATCCCGTGGACCGCCGATTTTGGCCGGCGACAAACACGGGGGTTTCCTGCATGGCGCGCTACGTTTTCATCACCGGCGGTGTGGTGTCCAGCCTTGGCAAAGGTCTGGCTTCGGCGGCGCTGGGGGCGCTGTTGCAGGCGCGGGGGTTTACCGTTCGCCTGCGCAAACTCGACCCCTATCTGAACGTCGATCCCGG
>JAGRMK010000100.1:9623-13521 GCA_020441345.1 Paracoccaceae bacterium | reverse complement strand
TCGGGCATGTCGTCGGCGGACACGGCCAACTGATTCAGCAGCCCCTGCGGCGTCGTGTCCAGATCGTCGGCGATGCGATTGGCGGGCTGCAGGTCAACGGCTACCGGCCGGAGCCGGGCCCGCTGTTCCGCATGACCGGGTTCTTCAGCCTCGCCGGCGCCCCGTTCGGCGGCGCGCTCGGCCTCCTGGGCGGCGCGCAGCGCGCTTTCGGCAGACAGCATCGCCTCGACGGCGGCGGTTCGGCGCGCCTCGGCGGTGGAGATCGCCTCGATCAATTCCTCGCGGCGGATCTGAATTTCCTCGGGGGCGGCGTTGGCTTCGTCCAGTTGCTCGGCGGCCTCCTCGGCGCGCGCTTCCAGGCTGCCGATCCGCTCGGCTGCGGTTCGCTTGCGCGATTCCCAGTTCTGGATTTCGCGCGCGACCTCTTGCGCGCGGGTCCGGCGGGCGGCCCCGTCGCGGCGCAATTCGTCCTGCGCGGCGCGCCGCGACATCATCGCCATGCGCGCCGCTTCGACCTGGGTGCGGATCGTTTCCAGCCGCGCGCGCCCGGCGTCCAGATCATCGAGTTCGGCCAGCGCCGCTTCGGTTTCTGACAACCGGTCCTCGGCCGCTTCGGCTTCGGCCTGCATCCGCTCCAGCGCCAGTTCCGCGCTTTCGCGCTTGGACTGCAACAGGCTGGCGTCGGCCTCGGCGCGGCTGGCGGCGCGGCTGGCTTCGGTCAGGCGGGTTTCGGCGGAACGCCGCGCTTCACGCGCCATGCGGTCGGCCTCGGTCAGTTCGGAAAGCCGCGACTGGCGAAGCCGATGCGCTTCGCGCGTGGCCTCCTGGCGTTCCTCGGCCTCATCGAGTTCGGCCCGCAGCGCAGCCTGCCGGTTGATCTGCGTGAGGCGGATCGCGGCGGCGCTGGGTGCATCCTCGGCGCGCTGCATCAGCCCGTCCCAGCGCCACAGATCGCCCTGGGTGGTGACGAGCCGTTGACCGGGTTTCAGGCTGGCGTGCAGCGCGGCGGCGCGCGCGCCATCGACGACGCCGATCTGCGACAGACGCCGGGCGAGTTCCACCGGCGCGCGGACATGCACGGCCAGCGGCGCGGCGCCGTCAGGAAGCGGCGCGGTGGATTCATAGGCAGGCAGCGCATACCAGCCAGAGCCGGTTCTGGCGACCGGCGCGCGCAGATCATCGGCCAGTGCCGCGCCCAACGCGTGTTCAAACCCCGGATCGACGCGGATCTGGTCCAGGATCGCGTCGGACGTGTCCTGGTCGCGGGCGATCAGCCTGTCCAGCGCACCCAGTTCGGCCGACAAGGCGCTCACCTCGCCCTCGGCTCCGGCGCGGGCGGCGCGGGCCTCGACCTCGTGGGCCTGCGCTTCGGCGCGGGCGGCCTCGGTTTCCGACAGCGTTTCCTCAGCGGCTTCCAGCAGATCTTGCGCCGCCTCCAACCCCTCGGCGGCGGCGCTTTGGGCGTGTTCGGCGGTTTCCAGCGCCTCGGCGGCCTGGCGCAGATCGTCGGTGGCGCGCTGCGCCCCGCTGGCCGCGCGCGCGCCCTCGGCACGGGCTTCGGCGGCTTGACGGGTCAGGGACTGGTGACGCGCTGAAAGCCTGGCAACATCCTCTGTCGCTTCGGTCAGATGCGCCTCGGCATCGGCCAGAACATCCGAGGCCTCGCGCGCGGCCTCGACCGCCTCGGCCAGCTTTTCGTCGTGTCCGTCCCCGGCGCGCGCCAGCTGTTCTTCTTCCCATTGCAGCCGCTCGATGGTCTCGTCGGCATCGGCGGCCAGTCCGGCCTCGCGTTGCGCGTCCTGTCGCAACTGTTCGATCCGCGCCATCAGCGTCTGCACGGCCTCGCGCGCGCGGGCTTCCTGATCGGCCAGCGTATCGCGCTGCACCTGCAAACGTTGCAGGATCGCACCCGCGATGGCCTCTTCCTCGCGCAGGGGTGGCAGGGCGTCTTCGGCCCCTTCGCGGGCGGCGCGGGTTTCGCGCGCCTTGCGTTCCGCCGCCGATGCGAGGTGAATCGCCTCGGTCAGCGCGGATTGCACCTGGGTGCGGGCCTGCGATGCCTCGCGCCAACGACGATACAGAACCATTCCCTCGGCGCGGCGCAACTCGACCGCCACCTCGCGATAGCGTGCGGCCTGCCGGGCCTGCCGCGCCAGAACCGCCATTTGCTGCGCCAATTGCTCGACGACATCGGCAACCCGCGACAGGTTGGCCTCGGTGGCGTTCAGCCGCAATTCGGCCTCGTGCCGCCGCTGATAGAGGCCAGAGATCCCCGCCGCCTCTTCCAGAATACGCCGCCGCGCCTTGGGCTTGGCGTTGATCAGCTCCGAGATCTGCCCCTGCCGCACCAGCGCGGGTGAATGCGCCCCGGTCGAAGCATCGGCGAACAGCATCTGCACATCGCGCGCGCGCACGTCCTTGCCGTTGACCTTATAAGCCGAGCCCGCGTCGCGGGTGATCCGGCGCGTCACCTCCAGCACATCCGCATCGTTGAACCCGGCGGGTGCCAGACGGTCGGCGTTGTCGACGCTCAGCGCGACCTCGGCAAAGGCCCGCGCACCGCGCTTGCTGGTGCCCGCAAAGACCACATCTTCCATCCCCGAGCCGCGCATCGCGGTTGGCCGGTTCTCGCCCATAACCCAGCGCAAGGCCTCCAAAAGGTTGGACTTACCGCACCCGTTCGGTCCGACGACACCGGTCAGCCCCTCGCGGATCACCAGTTCGGTGGGGTCCACGAAGCTTTTGAAACCGTTCAGACGAAGGCGGGTGAATTGCACGGGCGATTCCTTTGGGGGCAAGGGCACGCAGTCTCTGGCGCCGCCCCCGCTGAGTCAAGAAAGCCGTGCCGGATATGGCGGCATTCTGCCGCTTATCCACAACATATTGGGAGTATCCGCAGCGAACCCGCCCGACTTGACGGCGCGGGCCGGGGCGCTCAACGTGGCGATCTTCGCCCCTGGCATTCGGAGCCCCCATACCCATGCTAACCTTGCGCCGCCTGACGCCCCGGGACGATATGGCACCGGTGCACGACCTGTTGACCAAAGCTTTTGGCTATATGGATGGGGTGATCGACCCACCGAGTTCTCTGCATCGGATGACGGCCGATGACTTGTCCCGGACCGCCGACCAGGCCGAGCTTTGGGTTCTTGAACCCGGCCCCGTGGCCTGCATGGTTCTGACACCACACGGTGACACTCTGTATCTGGGCAAACTTGCGGTGGTGGCGGGGCGACGCGGCCAAGGCCTTTCGCGCCGTCTGGTCGAACACGCTGCGGACCGAGCGCGGGCGCTTGGCCTGCCCAGTCTGACCTTGCAGACCCGCGTGGAACTGACGGCCAATCAGGCCGCCTTTGCGCGCATGGGATTCACCGAAGTCGCCCGTACCGCGCATCAAGGGTATCGGCAGCCAACGTCGATCACATACTGCCGCCCAGTGTGAGCGGCTGCGACACCTTGTCCCTTCACATTCCGGTTTTGGAATTCTATACATATTCCAAATAGTGAATTTGAAGGAGCGACTCATGACCCCCGCCCGCCCGTCCGATACCTATAACCCGATGTACTTCTTGGCCTCGCTGGGCGCAGGAGGGCTGTCGGTTACCTTTTTCATGTGGCTGATGTTCTGGGTTCCCCACCCCGGCAAGACGGTGCCGGTTTTCGAAGACATCATGGCCGCCTTCCAAAGCGGTGATGCGCTGATGCAGGCAATGATCATCGGCGCCTGGGTCGGCATTGCCGGGATGGTGTTTCTGAACCTCAAGTCGCTGATCTGGAACTTTCGGCACTTCAACCAGTGGAAGCACACCGAAGCCTATTCAAAGTTCATGAAAACCAACGCGCAAAGTCAGCTCATGGCAATGCCGCTGGCGATGGCAATGTCGGTCAACGGTCTGTT
>JAGRMK010000100.1:4886-9515 GCA_020441345.1 Paracoccaceae bacterium | reverse complement strand
CACTTCATCGCCCGCATCAAGGTCGAAGGCGGCTTCAACTTTGCTGCCAACAACAGCTTTGGCCAGATCCTGCCCGCCTTTGCCTTTGCGATGATCGGTGTCGGTCTGGCTGCTCCGGCGGCGATGAGCACCAGTGCGACGGTCGTCGGCTTCTCGATCGTGTTTTCGACCTTTTTCCTGATCACCTCGTCGATCATTGCCGGTATTGCGCTGATCCTGGGCATCCGGTCGATGCTGGACCACGGCACCAACGCCGAAACCGCACCGACGCTGATGATCCTGATCCCGCTGATGACGATCCTCGGCATCCTGATGCTGCGCCAGGATCACGGGTTGGGCGTGCAGTTCGAATCGCACACGCAAGACGCCGACACCTTCCTGTTGCTGGCCAAGCTGGTCTCGGTTCAGGTGCTCTTCGGGATGTTCGGCTGGCTGATCCTGTCGCGCCACAACTACGCCAAGCGCTTCATCTGGGGCCGTGAAACCTCGGTCATGAGCTATGCGCTGGTCTGTCCGGGTGTCGGCTTTGCGGTGCTGATGCAGTTCTTCATCCACAAGGGGCTGGTCGCCGTGCACGTGGTTGACAAGTTCAGCATGGGCTACTGGGCGCTGATCGGAATCGCCACGCTGTCGCAGTTCGCCATGGTCGCGCTGGTGCTGGTTCTGAACCGTCGTCACTTCGGCACCCCGCGCGCCGCGGCTGCGGTCCCCGCCGAGTAATCCCTCGTCGAGAAAATCCAACGGGCGACCCCAGAGGGTCGCCCGTTTTTTTGCGCGCGCACCGCGTCCGGGCTGCCCTTTGCCGTCAAGCTGCGCTAAGCATGGGCGGCCACAGGAGGACCGCCCATGTTCAAAGCCCTGCTCGTCGAGAAATCCGACTCCGGCGAAACCCATGCATCCGTTCAGACGCTGGACGATGACCGCCTGCCACAAGGCAATGTGACCGTCGCGGTCGAGTATTCGACGCTGAACTACAAGGACGGGCTGTGCCTGAGTTCGGGCGGCGGGCTGGTGCGCACCTATCCGCATGTCCCCGGCATCGACTTTGCCGGCACTGTCGAAAGCTCCGCCGATCCCCGCTATCGTGCCGGGGACAAGGTGGTTCTGACCGGCTGGCGTGTCGGCGAAGTGCATTGGGGCGGCTATGCCACCAAGGCGCGGGTCAACGCCGATTGGCTCGTGCCGCTGCCCGATGGTCTTACGACGCGCCAGGCGATGGCCGTCGGCACCGCCGGGTTCACCGCAATGCTGGCGGTCATGGCGCTGGAAGATCACGGGCTTGCCCCCGGCGCGGGCGAGGTCCTGGTCACCGGCGCGGCGGGCGGCGTCGGCTCGGTCGCCGTCGCCATTCTGGCGCATCTGGGGTATCCGGTTGCCGCCGTCACCGGCCGCCCGTCGTTGGAACCCTACCTGACATCTCTGGGCGCCAGCCGGATCATCCCGCGTGAGGATCTGGCCGAAACCGTCAAGCGCCCGCTGGAAGCCGAGACCTGGGCCGGGTGTGTCGATTCCGTCGGCGGCGCGATGCTGGCGCGGGTGCTGGGGCAGATGAAATACGGGGCCTCGGTGTCTGCCGTGGGACTGGCAGGCGGTGCGCACTTGCCAGCGACGGTGATTCCGTTCCTGCTGCGCGGTGTCAATCTGCTGGGCATCGATTCGGTGATGCGTCCCTATGCCGACCGGCTGCGCGCCTGGTCACGCATCGCCCGCGACTTGCCGATGGAAACCCTGGACAGCATGGTCCAGCCCGCCACACTGGCCGATCTTCCCGATCTGGGCGCCGCAATCCTCAAGGGTCAGGTGCAGGGCCGCGTCGTCGTCGATGTGAACAGCTGACAGTCGGGGTGGCGGCGCAACACGCACCCCGCCACCTCCGGTCTCCGGCTCTACTGGTTCGCGACTTCGGTCACCGGCAAAGCGATCCCGGCCTCGCGGAAATACCGTTCCGCACCCGGATGCAGCGGCACCGGCAATCCGGTCACGGCGCTGTCCAGAGACAGAGCACAAGCCGCCTGATGCACGTCACACAGATAGGCCAGGTTTTCGAACATGGTCCGGGTGATCTGATAGACCTCTTCTTCGGGCACATCCGCATTCACCGCCAGAAAGTTCGGCATCGTGACCGTCTGCAACGGTGCGTCCACGCCCGGATACGTTCCGGGCGGGATAATCGTTGTTCCCACGAAGCCTTGCCCCCCATCCAGCTGCGCCGCCTGGTCATCGGTCACGCTGAGCAAGGTCATGCCGTCCCCCATCTGCGTCAGGATATGCGTGACCGAAGCCACCCCAATCCCCGACCCGATGTTCACCCCGGCAATCGACCCGTCGAGCAGCGCCTGCGCCGAAACATCGAAGCTTTGAAAGACCGGCTGCCAGGATTCGTAATCGAAACCGTAATTGCGGAACATCTCGGCGTTCGAATACTCGGTTCCGGACCCCAACGGCCCCATCGAGAACCCCAACCCGGCCAGATTGGCCAGGTCGTCTATCGTTCCGGTATCCACCAGATCGCTACGGATCAGGAAATGCGCCAGGTCCGGCCATAACATTGTGATGGCACGCAAATTCTCTTGCGGGCCTTCCTCGGACAGCGGGCCGTCCGCGTCGCGCGCCCATTGCCCTGCCAGAACCTGCAAGATACCGAATTGGGCCTCGTCATCGCGCATCATGCGGATGTTTTCCAACGAACCGCCCGATGTCACCGCCTCCATGCTGATGCCCAGCGACCCTTGAAGGCGTATCTGCGTCAACACCGCAAGAGCCACGCCCACGGGGTAATAGGTTCCGCCCTCCTCTGCCGTTGCCAGAATATAGGGCCCCGATTCTTCTTGCGCCGATCCGGGAGTCCCGAATCCGAATACAAAGCCGAGGGCCAGGACGGCCCGCCGCGAAATCTGCGATGGCATGCGGTCTCTCCTGTTGATCTGGCGCGGCACGAACGCAATGGCGATCAAGCCGTGCGCCTCTGACAATGGCCGTTCTGCCATGAGATTCAACCCGCAATACCCCCACAACGCCGCGACGAAAAGACCGCTCCGCAGTGCCGTCCAATACGTTTGCGTGAAGCTCCTGTGTTCGACTCGCCCCTGTCGAGTCTCATCTCGGTTCTGGCTGCGGGCATGGCCACTGCATCATTCCTTGGGTCCCAACCGCGATATTCCGGCTCCCGCCTCGACACCCGAGGCCTTCTCTGCTCTTTCCACGGGACGCCTGCAGGCAGATCGGATCCATGCCCGGGTTTCCCCTCGGGTTGTGATGAACCCGCCCAAAACCCATGCAGACCTGCATGAGTGCACCCGTATCAGGGGCCTGCGCGGCCCCTCTGGCCTGCGGCCATTCACCCCACGGGATATTTGAAGAGTAAAGAGGGCCCCATGCAGAGACAATTTAAATCAAATTTGCGCCTCTTTGCTCCTGAAATATCCCGGGGTGAGCACGCAGTGCGAGGGGCAGAGCCCCTCAAGATCCGGCAGCCCCCAGGATCAGCGCCGCCGCCTTTTCGGCGATCATCAAGGTCGGCGAATTGGTGTTGCCGCTGACGATGCTGGGCATCACCGAGGCATCCACCACCCGCAGCCCTTCGACGCCGTTGACACGCAGGTCTGGCGTCACGACGGCACGTTGGTCGGAGCCCATGCGACAGGTGCCTACCGGGTGAAAGATCGTCGTGCCGATATCGCCCGCCGCCTTGACCAATTGCTCGTCGCTTTGCGCCTCGCTGCCGGGCATGAATTCTTCGGGCCGATAGCGCGCCATGGCTGGCGCCTGCATGATCCGGCGCGTCAGGCGGATGGAGCGCGTGGCGACGATTCTGTCGGCTTCAGCAGACAGGTAGTTCGGCGCGATTTCCGGCGGTTCCATCGGATCCGCAGATTTGATGTGAATCGTGCCTCGGCTTTCCGGCCGCAGGTTGCACACGCTGGTGGTGATCGCCGGAAACGGATGCAGCGCCTCGCCGAAGGCGCCCAGCGACAGAGGTTGCACGTGATACTCCAGATCGGCGCGCGCCACATCCGGGCCGGATCTGGCAAATGCGCCCAGCTGGCTGGGCGACATCGACATCGGGCCAGAGCGCGTCAGCGCGTATTGCAACCCGATCTTCGCCTGCCCCCACCAGGAGTTGGCCATCGTGTTCAGAGTCTTCGCGCCGCGCACCTTGTAGGCCATGCGCAACTGCAGATGGTCTTGCAGGTTTTCGCCGACATCGCTGTCATGGCGCACCGCGATACCGCGCGACGCCAGAACGGCGCCCGGCCCGATTCCCGATAGTTGCAGCAGGTGCGTCGAACCGATCGACCCTGCCGACAGGATCACCTCGGCCCTCGCGCGCGCCTCTGACGGCTGGCCATCGCGCAGATAGCGCACGCCGACGCAGCGGGTGCCGTCGAACATCAGCCCCTGTGCCTGGGCACTGGTGTGAATCTCCAGCCGGTGCGTGCCACGTGCTGGGCGCAGAAACGCCTTGGCGGTGTTCCAGCGCNNTACGCTGGTTCACCTTGAAATAGCCCACGCCCTCATTGTCGCCGGTGTTGAAGTCCGTGGTCGCGCGGATACCCGTTTCCTCGGCGGCCTTGGCCCAGTCATCGAGGATATCCCACCTCAGCCGCTGGTTTTCGACCCGCCATTCGC
>JAGRMK010000100.1:0-4814 GCA_020441345.1 Paracoccaceae bacterium | reverse complement strand
TCATCCCAGCCCCAGCCGGTATTGCCCATCTGCCGCCACTGGTCGTAATCGGCAGCTTGTCCGCGCAGATACAACATGCCGTTGATCGAGCTGCATCCGCCCAGGATCTTGCCACGCGGATACAGCAGGCTGCGTCCGTTCAACCCTTTTTCCTGCG
The DNA here is from genome assembly GCA_020441345.1 of Paracoccaceae bacterium. Lineage (GTDB taxonomy): Bacteria > Pseudomonadota > Alphaproteobacteria > Rhodobacterales > Rhodobacteraceae > Pararhodobacter. The sequence goes on along the minus strand of JAGRMK010000100.1, from coordinate 4,657 downwards.
CGGTTTTCAGCAACCAGTCGGTGCGGGGATTGCCGATGCTGTAAAGATACCCGACCGGGACATGCACCCAGATGTAGTTGTCACGCCCGCCCGCCTCAAGCAGCAGGACACGCGCTTTCGCACTCAACCGATTGGCCAGGAGGGCCCCGGCACTGCCCGCACCGACGATGATATAGTCGTATTCCGCCATGATACCCCCTGCTCTGCCGGACTTTAACAGGCCGCGAATCGGATGCAATGCGCCGTGACATGCAGGTCTAGCGGCGGGGCTTTCCGCCTATGCTATCCCTAGCGCTTGCCGAAAATCACCGTTTTTGCTAAGAATCGCCGCAATCAAAGTGCATCCTCAAGACGATCCGATAAGGATCGCATGAACTGGATCGAGGCAGATATGAAGAACACCCTGATTGCCGCCGCCCTGGCCTTTGCGACCTTGGCGCCTGTTGCCGTATCGGCGGGCCCGATCGAGACCGCTTGCAACCGGTCCGACCGCACGCAGGCGTCGCGGTCCCTGTGCCGCTGCATCGACTCGGTGGCCCGTGACACGCTCACCCGTTCGGAGCAACGCCGCGCCGCGCGGTTCTTCAGCGACCCCGACGAAGCGCAGCGCGTGCGCATGTCGCCGACACGCAACGACAACGAATTCTGGGCGCGCTATCGTGCGTTTGGCGCCGCCGCCGAGCGTAGCTGCTCACGTTAACGGTGTGCCGCGACCCGGGCGCGCCATAGGGTGAACAGCCCGGCACAGACAACGATCACCGCCCCGACCGCCACGTTGGGGCGCAGAATCTCGTTGAACACCGCGATTCCCAGTATGCTGGCAAACACCAGTTGCAGATAGGCAAAAGGTTGAATGGCGCTGGCCTCGGCGACCTCATAGGCGCGGATCAACAGGAAATGACTGCTGGCCGAGGTCAGGCATAACAACCCCATCCACGCCCAGTCGCTGCCGATCATCGGCTCCCAATACCAGACCCCCACCGCGCTCGTGACGACCGCGCCCGAGACGCCGGTCCAAAAAAAGCTGACCGCACTGGAATCGGTGCGCGCGACAAAGCGCGTCAGCAGCCCGTAAAGCGCGAACATGAACGCCGCCAGCAACGGGATCAGCGCCTCGATCTGGAACACCCCGACACCGGGTTCCAGGATGATCAGGATCCCGACAAAGCCGATGCCGATCGCAACCCAGCGCCGCCAGCCGACCTTTTCGCCCAGAACCGGGCCCGAGAGCGCCGCCACCAGCAGCGGATAGACGGCGAAAACTGCGTGCGCTTCGACCAGACCCAGGACCACGAAAGCCGTCACCGCGACCAGGATTTCCAGCGACAGCAAAACGCCGCGAAACACCTGCCAGCGCGTGACCTGCGATCGAGCCGCCTTGCGAAACCCGCCTGCCTTGCGCGTGGCGAAGCTGATCACGAAAGCCGCAAAGAACCAGTAGCGGATCATGATGATCATGAAGACATTGTATTCTCCCGCCAGGTGACGTGAGATCCCGTCTTGCAAGGCAAAGATAAAGGACACCGACACCATCAACCAGATGCCCAGCGTCGTGTTTTGGTGCGAACTCATGCGGGCATCCTGCCAATGGTCATGTGCTTCTTGCGCCCGTAACCGGGTTGGCGGGTCACGATGAACCCGGCCCGTTCCAGCGCGCGCCGAACATGCCCAGCCGCGGTATAGGTGGCGACGCTGCCACCCGGCGCGGTGTGGCGAGCAACCAGGGCCATCAGGTTTTCGCCCCATAGTTCGGGGTTTCTGGCGGGCGCGAAACCGTCGAGGAACCAGGCGTCGCTATTCCCGGACCAATCCGCCAGCGTCTCGCGGGCGTCGCCGATGTGCACCGCGACCGCGATACCCGGCAGACTCAGGCGCCGCACCGGCCCCTTGGCCTGCGCCCAGGCCCGCGTCAATGCCTCGGCCAGCGGCAAATCAAACGGAGCAAGCGCGCGTGCCATGTCGTCGGGGCGCATTGGAAAGGCTTCGAACGAGGTGAAATGCAGCGTGCCGGATCCCTGCCAGATCTGGGCCAGCGCCAACAGGTTCAACCCGGTGCCGAACCCCAGTTCCGCCACGTGAAACCCGTCCCGCAGTCGTGCGGGCAGATCATTGCCATTCAGAAACACATGGCGCGTTTCATCCAGCCCGCCCGTGAAATACGGGTCGTCAAAGGCGGTGGCGACGGGGGTCTCCGCGTCGGTCCATGTCAGGGCGGGGTGGTTCATGATGCTGAACAGGTTTAGGAACGGGGTGACCTTGGCGTGACACACGGGGAATGGCAATGGCACAAATCACCGTCATGGGCGCGGGAATCCTGGGGCTGAGTGCGGCCTGGGTCATGGCGCGACGCGGCGCACAGATCACGCTGGTCGAACGCGACCGGGTCGGCGCCGGGTCATCCGGTGGCGTGGTGGGCGCGCTCGCGCCGCATGTGCCGGAAAACTGGAACACCAAGAAGGCCTTTCAGCTCGACAGCCTGTTGATGGCTGAACGGTTCTGGGCCGAAGTTGCGGCGCTCGGCGGCATCGACCCCGGCTATGCCCGGCTTGGCCGCGTGCAACCGATCGCCGATACCGCCGCGCTGGACCGCGCGCAAGAACGGGCCGCCGGGGCGCGGGATCTCTGGCAGGGGCGGGCTGACTGGCGCGTAATCCGCGTCAACGAAACCCCAGGCCTGAGCTTTGGCAGCCCGACCGGCTGGGCGATCCACGACACGCTGTCCGCGCGCCTGTCGCCACGCAGTGCCGCCGCCGCGCTGGTCGCCGGGCTGCGCATGATGGGCGTTTTGTTCGTCACCGCAGACACGCCACCCCCACGCGCCGCATGTGTCCTCTGGGCAACCGGAGCACAGGGCTTGGCGGATCTGGGCGCCAATCTCGGTTTGCCGATGGGCGGCGCGGTCAAAGGTCAGGCCGCGCTGTTCGAGGCCGATCACCGGGACGCGCCGCAACTATTTCTGGACGGGCTTCATATCGTGCCTCATGCCGACGGAACCGTCGCCATTGGCTCAACCTCTGAGCGAACCTTTTCGCACCCGTCTCAGACCGACGCACAGCTGGAAACGCTGATCGGTCGGGCACGGGCTGCTTGCCCCGAACTGGCCGATGCCCCGGTGATCGAACGTTGGGCCGGTCTACGGCCGCGCAGCCCCTCGCGCGCGCCGATGCTGGGCGCATGGCCTGGGCGGCCGGGGCATTTCGTGCTGAACGGCGGGTTCAAGATCGGCTTTGGCATGGCGCCGAAATTGGCGAATCTGGCCGCTGATCTGCTGCTGGACAGCAAGGATGCCGTGCCCGAAGGCTTTCGCGTCGAAAACAACCTGCCCGGCCCCTCGCGAAACTGAACAGGCCCCGACCGCAGGGGTCAGGGCCTGTTCTATTGCGTTTGCCAGCGTGGGTCAGTGCAGGCGGGTTTCCACCGTCGAGATCGAGTCCACGATCAGTTTGCCCGCGTCGTCGGCGCTCAGGTTCTTGGCGATCAACTCGCCCGCCGCCGCGATGGCAACGCTGATGGCCTGGTCACGCACCTCGCGAACCGCCGCTGCCTCGGCCGAAGCAATCTGATCTTCGGCAGACCGCAGGCGGCGGGCAATCGAGGCTTCCAGATCGGCACGGGCCTGCTTTGCGGCAAGCTCTGCATCGGCCTTGGCCTTGGCGACGATGCGCTCGGCCTGGTCTTTGACCTCAAGCTTCTTGCGCTCGAACGAGTCACGCAGTTCCTGCGCTTCTTCACGCAGCTTGCGGGCCTCTTCCAGCTCGGCGCGGATCGTTTCGGCGCGCTTGTCCAGCAACCCGGCCAACATGCCCGGCACCTTGAAATAGACCAGCACCCCGACGAACAGCAGGAATGCGATCAACACCACGAAGTTGGTGTTGCGCAGCGAGAAGAACGGCCCGCTTGCCGCCAGAGCCGGCGACGCGGCAAAAACTGCGATCAGGGTCAAAAGCCGGGTCATGCGGCACCCCCTTTCAGACGGGCATTCACCGCCGAGGTAACCGAACGCGCATCGGCTTTCACGCCGAACGAGCTCAGCAGCTCTTTGGTGGTGTCCTTTGCAACCGCGGTCACGGCTTCGGCCGCCGAGGCGCGGATCTCACCGATCCGGGCTTCGGATTCCGCCGTGCGCGCGGCGATTTCGGCGTCGGCTTTGGCAATGGCAACACCGAGATCCTTCTGGATTTCGGCCTTGGCCTCGTCGATGACCTTGGCCGCAGCGGCCCGCGCGTCGTCAAGCGCCTTGTGATAGGCGGCCTCGGCGTCGGCAGCTTGCTGCTTGAACGTCTCGGCAGCGCCGATGTCGTTGGTGATGGTGCCAGCACGCTCGGCCAGGACCGAACCGATCCGGGGCAGCGCCACGCGCGAAAGAATAAGATAAAGCACGACGATCGCGACCACGAGCCAGAAGATCTGGTTCCCGAAGGTCAGGATATCGAGTTGGGGCATCCCGCCAGAGCTGGCCGCCTCTGTGGCGTGACCAGCGTCAGCGACGTGATCAACAACGTGCTCTGCGGTAGTATCTGCAGACATGTGGCGTCCTCCTGATCGACCGTATCCGCCGGGTGCGTGTCGCCACACACCCGGCCGTAAGGATCACGGATGTGTCAGGATCAGACGGCGAACATCAGCAGCAGAGCGACGAGGAACGAGAAGATCCCCA